>JAGLZV010000164.1 GCA_023131215.1 Candidatus Methanophagales archaeon
CTCCACTGAAAGTAATATGAAAAAACTTATATAGAGTTAAACGTAAGTGTGAATTAGTTCTACCGTTCATTTCGTTAATCAGAGCGTGATAAAGATGGGAATAAAAGTTTACACGACTGAAATATGCCCAAATTGTAAAAAAGTGAAGGAATTTTTAGCCGCAGAAGGGAAAGGATATGAGGAAGTGGATATAACTACGGCGGAATCGCTTACCGAGTTGAGAATGAATGGTATTTTCACGCTGATTACGCCTGTTGTTCAAATAGGTTCAGATTTTCTTACTCATAACGATTTATTTAATGGCGATGAGTTGAGGAAAGAAGCAATTAAAGAGTTGATTGAGAAAGAGGGAGAAGCATGAAAAGAGGATTTAATCTGGGTATGGGAATGGAAATGATACAAACCACGCTGGACGGAATGGAATTGAGGTTCCCGAAGGTGCGAACCAGCGATGGACACATGCTGGAGTGGGACAGAGAAGCAATTGTAAAACAGCTTTTACGTGAGACCGAATTAAGCGAGAAATTTTATGGTGGGTCTGCAATAGATGAAGATACGGCGAGGGAGATAGCGAAGGAGGCTGAGAAGCGGATAAAAGTAATGGGTATCTCCCAGCTTTCGGGTGCTTTAGTGCGGGAAATAGTGAACCAGATTTTATTAGAGGGCTATCATAAGCAGGAGTGGAGGAACGTATGCACGAGGGTTGGGACGCCGGTGTATGATGCACATCTTATTGACATCGGAGAGGGATTTGAGGCGAATGAGAATGCGAACTTACAGGAGAACGCGGAAACGTCGCATAAGAAGAAAGCGGACAAGATTTGCAAGGAACAATATTTGTTGCTCTTACCGCCCAAGCTTGCGGATGCACATCTCAGTGGTGATTTGCATATACATGACCTTGAATATTTCGGGACAAGGGGATTTTGCCAAGACTGGGACCTTCGCTATTTCTTCTATTATGGATTGATGCCTGACGGTTCAGGGACGAAGGCGTCGGTAGCGGGACCTGCGAAGAAGCCTGAAGTTGCGATTCTACATGCAGTTAAGATTTTAGGTAGTGCCCAGACCAACTTCGCAGGGGGGCAGGGCTTTTTCAACTTCCTTACCTTCATAGCACCCTATTTCGAGGGGCTTTCATACGAGGAGATAGAGCAGCTCATGCAGATGTTCGTGTATGAGATGACGCAGATGCAAGTGGCGAGGGGAGGTCAATTAGTGTTTTCTTCCGTTCAGCTTACTCCGGGCATCCCAAAGATATGGAAAGACAAGCCAGTGGTTTATAAAGGAGTAGTATGCAATGGAGAGCAAGCACCGCTTCGGACTTACGGTGGGTTTGAAAGAGAAGTGCGATTGGCGTTCAAGGCGCTTATGAACGTGATGCTCCATGGGGATTACTGGGGTAAGCCTTTTAACTTCCCAAAGCCGGAGGTAGCGATAGAGCCTGATTTCCTTAAGGAGGATGAGGAATTTAATAAGAAGAATCCTGATTTGCCTACTTATGAAGAGCTTTACGATTTAGCGTTTGAACTAACGGCGAAATATGGCACGCCTTACTTCGATAATAAAATACCGGAGTATAGAGGTGCAGGAGAAGGCGTTTCGTGCTATCAATGCTGTGCATACAGTTTCAAGACTTCGCCAGACGATAAAGATTTCAAAGATAAGATGTATTTCAGGAATGGCAAGCATTTCTCGATGGGAGGCTGGCAGGTAATAACGATAAACTGTCCGAGAGCGGCTTACAGAGCTGATGGTGATGATGAGAAGCTGTTTGCAGAACTTAGAAGACTGATGGACATCGCAGTAGAAGTATTGAAGGTGAAGAAGAGATGGATGAAAAATATTGTTGAAAGTGGGAGAATGCCTTTTGCTACACAAACACCTAAGGACCAGTACACGGATGAAAAAGGAGATGTGGCGGTTTATCTTGACGAATTGGTGTATATTATCGGTGTGGTAGGAATAAATGAGCTCGTTCAGTATCATTACGGTAAGCAAATGCACGAGGACAAGGGTGCTTTAAGGTTTGCAATAAGAGCAATGACGGAGATGGAGTTGTATGCAAAGGAGCTTTCGCAGAGAGAAGATATGGAGATAAGCTTTTCAAGGACGCCGGCGGAGACCGTTGCACAGAGATTCGCAGTGGCGGACATCCTGAATAAGGAATTTAGAGAGAAGACGCTGAAAGTAGCGAAAGGAAATGTTGAGAGGGCGCTTTCACGTATAAACGAGACGAGGGACTTGCCTATTTACTATACGAATGGCACGCATGTGCCACCGAATGCGGATATTTCGCTTGCCGAGCGAATAAAAATTGAGCATGTCTTCTTTCCAATCGTTGACGGTGGTGACATCATGCATATATTCCTCGGAGAAGGGTATCCAGATCCGGGAGGGATAAAAAGTCTTGCACTTAAGATTGCAAAGAGCACTCAAACCGGATATTATGCGTTCACTAAGGATATGACGGTATGCATGGATTGTTCGCATGTAACAATGGGTTTGAAGGAGGAGTGTGAGAAGTGCCACTCTACCAATCTGGATTACATATCAAGAATAACAGGCTATTTACAGTCGGTTAGTGGATGGAACGAGGGAAAGAAGCAGGAGTTGCTGGATAGGATGAGGTACGGTGCGAATGAGGTGAGGTAGATGTAAGGTGTGACGAGGGTTTATTAAAAAATTGGGCATGGAGTGTTCATTCAGGATGAGTATACACGCAATGCGTTTATACTCCTAAACTAGAAGGATATCTGCATATTGCAGATATACTTATATTATATGAATTTATATAGGCCTAATAAGGAGCGGTTAATATGAAGTTTATCGAAAATAATAGCATTCGATTAATTGACGAATTAGAAGGATTATTTAGCCAGTCCGAAGAAATTTTCATATGCGCTGCTTTTATACGCGAAAGTGGATTAAACCTTTTGATAAAAATAATTGAAAAATTCATTCAAAATGGAGGGGCAATTAAAATTTTATTTGGAAACGACTTTGGGCTCACCGAAAAAGATGCTATTTTAACTTTGATGAAAATAGGTTCAGAATTAAAATACTACCAAGGAGATGAAACATTTCATATAAAGTCTTACATCTTTAAGCAAGATCATTTCATTTCTGCAATTATAGGCTCCTCGAATATTTCAGCAAGTGGACTTACAACTGGTGCTGAGTGGAACGTGCTTGTAACGCCAGAAAGCGATCTTGGTGAACGCATTTATGACGAATTTTGCCGTTTATGGGAAAGCAAGAAAAGCATAACCGTTACGGATGAAATTTTAGATAAGATAAAAGCAAAAGCGCCCGTTGAAACATTTAAATCCTTCAGTCAGAAAGAAGATAAATATATAAAGTTGGATACAGAGACAAATATTGCAGATTATTTGGATCATAGCAAAAATTATGTTGTGACGCGTAGACCTGATTATAGAACTAACTGGTCTTTCCAGATTTATGATAGTAAGCTCAAGGAGTATTCTAAAAAGGGCGAATTTTATATAGCGGTAATTTGTGATTATCAGAGTCCTAGTCAAAAGGTTATTGCTATACCATTTAAATACTTTAAAGAAAATATCTTACCAAGTGCATATAGGGATGATAGAGGTAGATATTTGTTTGAAGTAATAAAACGAGATCTTCGATTCAATTGGCATCATAGAGTGGGAATGGATGGTAAAAAATTTTTAGTGGCTTAGGAAAGAAGATTTTTAATAGCAACTTTGCCTAGCAATGGATAAAATGCTTCGCTATATTTCACCCAAATTTGCTCTGCGAGTGCCTTTCAGCTGCAAAACGTTAAACGAGATTACGAGATTGGTCGTTTTAGAAAAAAAGAGTGTAATTGACAAGAACATCAAGACTACATTCCTGCACTTGCTGTTATAACTGTAAAACTTACCTTTATATTGAATCCTCTATTATATACATATAAGCGGTTAGTAGAGCGGGGTAGGGTAGTTAGGAGATCCCGTCGGGCTCATAACCCGGAGATCGATGGTTCGAATCCATCCCCCGCTACTGGAAGTAAATCCCAAACTTCAATTTCCAAATCCCAAAATGGAAATACAAACACAAAATGATAATTAACGCCGACTTGCATATCCATTCGCATTATTCGGCGGCTACTTCGCCTCGTATGGATTTACCCACACTGGCGAAAGAAGCTTCGAGGAAAGGGATACAATTACTCGGCACCGGTGATTGTTTACATCCGAAGTGGTTAAGCGGAATAAAAGAGCTGGAGGAAAGGAACAGCATTTTCTACTTTAAAGGTAAAGAAGAAGGCAAAAATACAAACACTAATTTTGTGCTCACCGTGGAAGTAGAAGATGAGAGAAGAGTACATCATTTACTCATAGTGCCTTCGATTTCGAAGGCAGAGGAATTATACGAGTCGTTTAGGAAGTATTCGCCGGATATTGATTCAGATGGCAGACCTTCGCTGAGAATGAGCGGGGAGGAAATAGCGGAACATGCGAGGGATGCAGAAGCTCTTATAGGACCCTGTCATGCGTTCACGCCCTGGACTGCTTTATATGCATATCATAATTCGCTGCGCGAGTGCTACGGCGATATGGTGGGATATGTTTTGTTTGTGGAGTTGGGGTTAAGTGCGGATTCATCATACGCGGATAGAATAGAAGAGTTAAGAGGGCTTACGTTTTTGACTAACTCGGATGCGCATTCACCTTACCCTATTCGACTGGCGAGAGAGTTTAACCGGTTTCAAGTGGATGATATGAGTTTTGAAGAGTTGAAAGCGGCGATAGAAAGGAAAAGAGGTAGAAAACCGGTGCTTAACGTTGGTGTGCCGCCAAAGGAGGGCAAGTATAACGAAAGTGCGTGCATCAGGTGCTATAAGCATTATTCGCTCAGTGAGGCGATAATAAGAAAATGGAGATGTGAATGCGGCGGTATGATAAAGAAAGGTGTGCGGGACAGAGTAAATGAGCTTGCGGATTGCGATGGTACACATCCGGAGCATAGGCCTCCTTATTTGCACTTGATACCGCTGGCTATGATAATAGGACTGGCATTGCACAAGTCTGCGAGTTCAAAAGCTGTAAATGAGATATGGGAATCGCTATTAGCTGAATTTGGCACTGAAGTTAACGTGTTGGTGGATGCTTCAATAGGTGATTTCCGTACCGCCAATTTTAATTTAGATGCCCATGTGATAGAGGCGATAAAAGCGTTTAGAGAAGGGAAAGTATCAGTAATACCAGGTGGCGGTGGAAAATATGGGGTCATAGAGCTAAAACCGAAAGGGCGTGAAGAAGCGAGAGAAAAAGACGAAGGGATAGTGGTAGAGGGAGACGCAGGAAGAGGACAAAAGATGCAGCTTTCTCTGCTCGATTTTTAAAAATTATATGCACTAAACTTTAAGTAACTGTGTGCATAAAATTAATTTGTTTGGGCCGGTAGCTCAGAAAGGTAGAGCAGCAGGCTCTTAACCTGCCCGTCGGGGGTTCAAATCCCTCCCGGCTCGTTGATTGAAAAATGAAACAAGATTATGATATAATCATAGTAGGAGCAGGACCTGCGGGGCTATTTGCTGCGAATGAATTAAAAGACAAGCGGATAGGGCGTGGTGGTCATAAGGGGAAGGTTCTGGTGATAGAAAAGGGCAAGGACGTAGAAGAGAGAAATTGCCCAATGGAAGAGCTCGGGACTTGTATTAACTGCAAGGACTGTAATATAATGTGTGGAGTGGGCGGTGCCGGGACATTTTCCGATGGCACGTTAAATCTCAGACCTGATATAGGCGGTGACCTTGCGGAATTCTGTGACCATGAAACAGCATGGCAGCTTGTGAACGAGGTGGACCGCGTGTTTCTTGAGCATGGCATGCCTGACAAGCTGTATAAAGGCAATGATGAGGATATAGAGGAATTGAAGAGGCGAGCAGCTTCGGTTGGTGCCAGTTTCGTAGAAATAAATCAAAGGCATATAGGCTCAGATAAAACAAAAGAAGTGATAAAATCGTTTAAAAACAATTTGACGGAGCATGGCATTGAATTTATGCTGAATACATGCGTTGCTGACCTTCTCACAGAGGAGGAAGGAGGCGTAAAAGTGTGTAGAGGCGTGATAACGGATAAAGGTGAAGAAATAAGGGGCGAATGCACAATATTAGCACCTGGAAGGATAGGCGCATCATGGGTAGAGAAGCTGATAAAAAAGCATGGAATAGAAGCAGAATATGCGGGTATAGACGTTGGTGTGAGGGTAGAAGTGCTTGCGATAACCATGAATCCCGTGACAAAAATAAACCGCGACCCGAAGTTTCACATAAGGACGAAGCGGTATGACGATTTTGCAAGGACGTTCTGCACGAACGAGCAAGGATTTGTAGTCAAGGAAGTGTATGACGATTTTATAGGTGTAAATGGGCATTCGATGAAAACAAAAAAGTCGGAGAACACTAATTTCGCTTTCCTCGTGAGAGTGGAGCTTACAAAACCGGTTGAAAATACCACCAGGTATGGGCGGTCAATTGCAAAGTTAGCGACTACAATAGGCGGTGGAAAGCCGATAGTACAGCGAATGGGCGACTTGAGACGAGGGAGAAGGTCAACATGGGGTGGAATAGAGCGGAACTTAGTGAGAAACACGCTGATGGACGTTACTCCCGGTGATATTTCTATGGCGCTGCCTCATCGAATCACGATGGACATCATAGAAGGATTGGAGAAACTGAATGAGATTATACCAGGTGTTATGTCGGATTCAACTTTGCTTTATGCTCCGGAGATAAAGTTCTACGCAATGCGGATAAAAGTGGATAAGGATATGGGGACATCGGTGAAGAATCTTTTTGCCGCTGGTGACGGTGCGGGTCTGTCGAGGGACATAATTAATGCGGCAGCTACGGGTATACTTGCGGCGAGAGGTGTGATGAAGAGAAATAAAAGCCAAAACCAATGAAAATAATAACATTGGGTTTCCTGCTTGTGTTCATAGGAATTCTGGTCATTCTTGCAGGGATAGTTAGCATGGCTTACCAAACCTGGAAGACTGGAGGCGAGGGCATGGAAAAGCCGGAAGCAGGCGTGAGAGGCGGGGGCGTCATTATGATTGGTCCGATACCCATTATATTCGGCACTGACGTTGCTGCATTAAAGCTCGTGATGATTTTAGCGATTGTGTTGATGGTAATTGCGGTTATTCTCTTTTTTCTTCCACTGAGGATGTTGTAGCTCCAATCGCACTTGCCAGTCTCATCCAGAATAATTTAGATTATTTATATCTTTGTCCAGAGCATGAAAGCAATCAAAAGCCCAAGCGTAACAATTCCTCCCGCAAGAACAACAAGTATCAAAACATGACCCAACACATCAGGCTTTTCCGCTATGGTTCTAATGGCTACTGTTATTACCCAACCTCCAGCCAATACCGAAGCTGCCATTACAATACCAGCGGATATTGCAATCCATGCACTATTTGTAATTCCTCTTTCTGCTTCTGCTTCTTGTGCTGAGGGAACTTCTATTCCAGTGAGGAATAAGAACAAGCAAATCGTTAATACAAACAATAAGTTTACTTTTGTATCCATTGTTTCCCTCTTTACAGGTCCTTTAATACCCCTTCCCAATAACTCGCAACCTTCTCCGTTTTCTTCGCTGCTATCCCAACATATTTCTCGGCATCAAAAACCTTCTCCTTCTGCTCACTCGTAAATTTTTGTAAATACGATAATATCTCCTCATCGCGCTTGACAACCTCTCGCAGCGATTGCTTCTCTTTGTAAGCCTGAAAACTTTTTTTTCGTACGTATTCATGCGCATCCGGATGCCCGTAATAAGAAAGGAGAATGTATAGCGGTTCCGCAATAATGTTATCTGCGGAAATCATAAAATTTTCTCGCATCCTTTCCCTATCCACTACCAACCGCTCTGAAATTCTTCGTAGCCTTCTAACGCAGTAATCAAAAACCACCAATAACTCCTGCGTATACCTCTGTGATGCCGAATTCGTGAGGTCGCGTTGATGTTCAGAAATCTGGTCGAGGTGCATCGTTACAGCTTGCGGCATGAATCTTTTCCACAGGCTTTTCACACCTTCGAAACCAATAGGGTTTCTTTTATGCGGCATCGTTGACGACCCCACCTGCTCCTCCGCTACTCTTTCCATCACTTCGCCTATCTCACTTCGCTGAAGATGCCGCATATCATCACAGAAATTGGCTACGACGGAGAAACTGCTTAGGATAGAATGAACAAAATCGGACATAGGTTCGGGCGGGACTATTTGCGTGGATACCGTTGCAGGTTTTATATTGAGCAAAGCAAGCACTTCTTGTTCAAACTCCTCCGGGTCGTCAAAAATTAAACTTGTGGCGTTATACGCACCGACTGCACCTGAGAATTTACCTACGAGGTTTTCACTTGCTCCTTTCACTCTTAATATCTGCGAACCCCACCTGTTCACATACTGTGCGAGTGCGAACCCGAAAGTAATAGGCTCAGCATGCTGTCCATGCGTCCTTCCTATTTGCAGGGTGTCTTTTTCCCTTCGTGCTAAAGCTATCCATGTTCGCTCCAATTCGACCATATCCGGAATAATTACTTTTGTCACTGCATCTTTATACCTGAGCGCATTTGCGGTATCCACCACATCATAAGAAGTAGCACTGAGATGCACGAAAGGTTTCGCCTCATCGCTTACTCTGTTCCTTATTACATTGACGAGCGCCCTGATGTCATGTTTTGTACGCTTTTCTTCTTCATACACCTCCGCTGCGTTTACCTTTGACGCTGCTTCCACTATTTCATCGCATAATTCCGTCTTTAAAATGCCCCTGTGCTCGAAAACTCTCGCAACTGCTGCTTCTACTTTTGCTTTATACCGCACGAAAGCTTCCTCGGATAGATAATCCCTCAATTCATCCACCGCATACCGGTAGTCCGTAGGAGAGAATACCGAGAAGTCTATTTCGTCTTTCATTTCTACACCTTCTATTTATCTTTTGTTCTTGTATTTGTGTCACTTGTCATACGAGCACCGTTATACGGTATGCTCCTGTTATCTATCCTATATCCTTTTTACTCGCATTGAGTATAGTAAGTCCTATAACTTCGCCTTTCTCATATCGGATTATGACATCGTCATCAGTAAGCTCAGAATCATCTGCATGGCTTGGCTTTTTGAAGTTAATATATAAGACATCCGCCTCTTTATCGTATGCTGTCCAAATCCTTGAATATGGAACTTTCAATTTCAAGAATTCAGGCACAAGAGTCAATATCTTTTTCACCTCTACTGCTCCCATATCTTTCGCCTCCTTTCAAGTTGTCTTCTCCGCCTCGTTAAGAAGGTGGTAATCACGAATCCATCTTCTTCACTTAATTCTCTATATATTACCCCCCATGTATTTATCTTTTTCTATTCTATCAAACTCCTTTGCTGCACAAATAGGTATCCGAAGGCACTGCTTAGATATACTATGTTAAACTTCGTTTAATATAAAATTATCTTCTGTTTACATGCATCAAAGTATCCATCATGATAATTCGTAAGCAAGTATAACGCTTCTTTTATTGTTAGGGCGGAATAAGGTATTTGTAACATGTCCTCCCCTTTTTTGTTTCGCTCAGTCACCAACATAATCTTTTAGATGGTATATGGTGCATATTAGCTTTTCGGGTCCGTTTCCACTGGAGATTGGTCTCCGAAAACATTCTGTGGAACTATTTTTTCTTTAAAGGTTTATTCTCCAGCATTATATGGGGAATCATAACGATTATAAATTAATCTTCTGCCCTTTAATTGAAGAATTAAGTTTGTAGATTCAACAAAAATGGTCAGGAAGACAAATATTATGGTTAAAATAAATATTCTATTCATAATTTTCACTTCCTTATAGAACACTTTCGATTTCGTTAATGCTTCTTTTCTTCATTTTGTTTTAGATTTATCTCGCCTTAAAATAAGTTACGTTTACTACTTCGTCCATATAAATTTTTTCGATTGTTTGAATTGTCCACAGCCGCATTCTATCCAAAAAATATTTATGGATTAAACGTTTTTCTAAAAACCTTCTTTCTAAAGAAAGAAG
>JAGLZV010000165.1 GCA_023131215.1 Candidatus Methanophagales archaeon
TTATTGGCTACGATGGTTATGCGAGATGTGAATGAAATAATAACGCATGACGGAGCATTTAAAAGACTGCTATCCAAATTTGAGGAAATTGAGAATTTCTGTGTGGTTGACCCAATTCCAAAAAAAGAATGATTTAGCCTGTGAATCTTAATTCCTTAGATCCCGCAAATCTTCTGGCATTTGCCAGAGCGATGAGGGTAGAAGAATCAACAAGTATGCGCATTCTTGAGCCATCCTTCAGCTTCTTTCACATCCCTTTTGCTTTCTTCTATACTCTGTCTAAAGTAAGCTATTCCTCTATCTGTCAAGTATCTTGCCATCTGTTGTATCGAAACCTCTGCGAACTCCGCTGCTCTGCACAAGGAAAACTCCTCGTTAACATATTTCTCTAATGCGATTTTCATGCGCAAACTTTTCACTCCTTCCTCCATAGCCATTCTTAAAACCTCTGAACTGGATGAATGGAGTATCTCCGAAACCTCTTTCATTGTCTTTAGCTCTTTCTTTCCTATTTTAACTTGCATGCTTTCCATGTTTTATTTTATTACATTGTTTTAAACTATTTAATCTTTTTTTCAACTTTCCCGGTTCATTAGTTGGACTGTTTTTCAATTCAAATAACAAGATTTAGAATGGATTGAAGTGTGTCTTTAATCCAGGGATTTTTGTATTCTCGGAGTTTCGCTTTGGCTAACCTGATAAATTCTTCTTTTGTAGTTGAATTTTCTAGAATTTCGTGTATCGCTTCTGCGAACCCTAATTCCTCCTCGGTAAATCCAATCCACGAATCTAAAGCTTCTTTCTTTTCTTCTTTTTCATTTTCCCACTGCATAGCTTCACTTCCTCCTTTCAGGTTTAGTGATTCTTAAAGCATCAACTGTTTTTATTGTTTTATGCAATTGGAGTTGAGGGGCGAAGTCCCGAAGCCTTTTAGCCGCTGTAATAAATAATGTGCCAAAAAGGAAAAGAGTTCTAAGAAATGTTAGGCGTCAGCATCTGGATGGTGCATGTATTCCCCAAAATACCTCATTCTTGTAAGACCTCATAGAAAATTTCATTTAGTTTGTTTTTTATATCTACTATGTGCTCATTATTGATCTCTTTCTGTCTATATACCTGATAATATTCCAAGATCTTATTTTCATTCTCTCTATCAATAGTGTCCAAATTAACTACCTTTGCGTTGTTAAGGTCATTTGGTTCAAATTTATCTAATCCATCACCATACTCACGTTTTTCATCGTTAAATATTTCTTTAGCTATATCGGTCAAGAGATAAGCCATTAGCAAGTCAACTTTTCGAATAAATAGTGGGTGGACGTACACGCAATGAAAACTAGTTAAGTTATAGACCTTTGCTTCGTTCCTTACAAACCTAAGACCGTTTCTACTAAATACTGTGACCAAAATTGGTGCGGGAGGTCTGTTTTCAATTGCATACCATGGATTTCTATGGCTTGTCAGGTATTTCTTATCAATTCCTCTCTCTTCTCCCATTTTTAAATACTCCACAATATTACTATCATCTAAATCAATAGCATTTAACAAAAAGACAGGTTTGTCTTTATTTTTCAATTCGTTGAAATGATCAACAGTAAAGAAATGCTTTGCAGCGTAATTTGCCTTAGTAAGACAGGGCAATAAATATTTCTTGTCGATATTAAATTTCTTGGTTTTATTAACCGAGAAACTGAAGTAATCATTAGCCCCGGTTGCTATACCTCTAACAACTTTAGCATAGGTATTAAACGGGACTAAATTTTTATATTTCCCTCCATTAGTTTTTCCGTAGTATCTCCTCCATTTCTCTTCAGGATTCAATTCACTGCTTTTTACAATAGTTCTTTCTTTTCTGCAAATTGGATAAGATTTTATGTAATGCTCCAATTGTTTAAGGTCTTCAACTGATTTGATGTTAATGAACTCAACATCAGTATTATATTTGTCATTTGAAAAAAGGAGAATACAAGATGTTGTAATTGCTTCATTGAATAAATTGGTTTTAAAGTCAACAATTATTATAAATCTAAGTTTTTCACTTTTTATCAGGTATTCTTTAACTTTTTTACCATAATCAGCATTTAAAAATTCAGATGGAACAATATAAGCTGCTCGTCCTCCTTTCGATAATTGATTCATAGATTTAAGAAAGAACAGAGTATAAATGTTTGTAAAGCCGGTTAACTTCATTTTTAATTTCTTTTCAAAGATAGACAATATTTCTTTATTTTCATAATCATGGAACTTTAGATACGGAGGATTGCAAATAATACCATCATATTCGTTCGTCCAATCGTTAAATAAATAATTCTTCTGCTCAAGATCCACCTTTGCATCAGGAATATTATCTGTTATATCTTTTGCACAATTCAAAATCTTTTCGTCTATGTCATAGCCGATAAATCTATATTTCTCATAGCCTTTCTTTGAAACTATTGCCCTAAAAAATATGCCCAATCCAACAGCAGGATCCAGAATCGTTTCACAGTCCACGTTACCAATTATCCATTCCGACATGAACTCAGCAATTGGAAATGGTGTAAATAACTGCCCTATTTTTTTCCTTTCTTCGTAAGGATTTAACAGGGAATATTCTATCTCGGGCTCGTCTGAAAATATATCCTTATTTTTATTTATGGTGATTTGGATGCTCATAGCGGTGCCTCCAAGTCGAGAACTTTCATTAAGTTTGTTAAGTCTATCTGAGTGTATCCACCTCGGAAAGTTACATAGAATAACAATCTGCCGCTAATCAGTTTCTTAACTTCGCTCTTATGTTCAGGCAGCTCAATTTTCTCCGCCAGGCATACGCCGCTACCAATATCAATATGAATAGTTGACTTAAACTGATTCTTAGCATTTCTCTCAACAGTGAAAGTCTTATTTCTTGCCTCATTATCTGAGATTATTTTCAAAATATCTTCAAAAGAAATACAATAAACCTTATCAAAAAATACCTGCACATAAAAATGCGGAACACCATATCTCTTTATCCACTTATATATGACGTAAATATCCTCAACTTTTGGAGTGAAGCTAAGAAATTGCCTTTTACCTTTTCTCTTCTCGCTCTCTACATATTTTTGATATTCTTCTACCAAAAATGCACTTGAGCGTATCTCGAAAGCCGCAATTGCTTTTGGTATTATCGTATCCAATAATTCGGTATCTAAAGAGGTTATATCATGATTCCATTTGTCATCGTAATCGTCTTTTCTAAAGATCAACAAGTCCGGTCTCTTTCCTAATTCGTCTAATTCATCTTGGTATTTATTATAAAATTGCTTGAAACCTGGTTCTCCAGCAATAATTTTATCTGATTTTCCATACCTTACGGGAATAATACTCCAATCGACTTCTTGGGTTGCTCGAAACAACAAATCTTCTGCCCAATCGCCTTGTTCTCTGTTGATGACAAATTGAGAGAATGCCTGTGTTGGGGGATTGGCTCTTTTTCTCTTCTGTGTTAGGTCAATTATGTCCTTGGGAAGCGATCCTATTAGTTGCTCAATTCTTTCTAAGTACCTCATTTTTAGTCCTCCATACTCCCGCATTCTGTGAAATATGCCGCCTAGTTCCTTATATCAGAACTGTTTTTCCTATT
>JAGLZV010000166.1 GCA_023131215.1 Candidatus Methanophagales archaeon
GCTATGGTAGAAACTGATCGAGAGATAGTAAACATAATCTTAGCAAAAGGATGATGCTCTATTTAAGCCCTCTTATACTTCGCTTCTTTCATATCCACTGCAAAGAACTCCCCAGCTATGTGGCATAGCGGTTTCGCTTTCTCCACATCTATCACTCCTTCTTTCTTCCAGACCTCGTCCTTCACTCCCACTGCCAATACTCTTCCCGTTATCCAGATATGGTCTCCTAACTCAACGTATTTTTCGAGCTTGCACTCTATCCACGCCATTGCTTCTTTTATCCTCGGCGGTTTCACAGCCTTCGCTTTTTCTTCCGTCAGTCCCGCATGTTCTATCTCACTCTCTTCATACGGATAATCCGTTTCCAGAACGTGCATTAGCTCACCAAGGTCTTTACCAACTACGTTCACCACAAACTCGCCATTCTCCCGGATGTTCTTCCACGTATCGTGTGCGGGATTGCACGAGAACCCATACAGGGCTGGTTCAAAGCTTATCGGTGAATTAAAGCTGAAAGGCGCTGCATTCGGTACCCCTCTTTCCGATATTGTCGTAACGACCACTACCGGTCGAACGAGCAATTTCGGATATGCTTTTCCTTCGAGTTCCATTTTTTTATCCCCTTTTCTTTTTTAACCACAGATTACACAGATTTTCACAGATTTTATATTTTTTCTGTTTGTTGTTTCTTTTTTTATCTTTCACACTTTTCTAAAAGGCTTTCTAATTATTCCGCCTCCTCCAGTTTCCCTTCCTTCATGAGTTCCTCAGTAGCTTCCACCGTGGTTTTCAAGTCAAGTCCACGCTCATCCGCAATATCATCGGGATAAAAAATTTCTCCTTTATGTTTATCGCAATATTCCAAAATCTCGCGCTTCGCCTCTTCTACCGTGGTCTCCCTTACTTCTACAACTCTAATGTTTAAAGGTAAAAATTCTTTTATCCTTGATAAATCTTCAAAAGCAGCTTTTAATTCGCTAATCTCTGAACTAAGCATTTCTATTTTCTCACCGAGTATTTTAATTCTTTTGTTTATTTCCACCAACGAATCCCCTTCCCTTCTCGCCATTGAATCTGGAATTGAGCCCCTATCTGTTATTCCGCTTTCACTCCCACTCTGGCTCATAGTTTATCCCTCCAGTTATGCAACCACTAACTCCTCTCCTTTGTCTATTACAACTCTACAAGGAGTAGGGAGTTTATAACTCGCCCTTCTCAAAGCCTCTTTTGCATCCTCGAAATTTTGCCCTTCTATGCCCACACTTAATATCCCCTGTCCGGGCTTCACCCTTGCGGCAGTGCCTACCGCTTTTCCAAATGCGTGTCTCATCCCACTCGATACTCTGTCCGCCCCTGCGCCCGAAGCTATTTTGTTCTCTCTCAACACGTGATGCGGATACAGCCTTATTTTCAAGTGAAAATTATTTCGTCCTACATTCTTTATCAAGTATCTATTAGCAAAAATTCGCGCTGCTTCTAATGCATTGTGCCTTATTTGACAGGCTTCTTTCGCAACTAAGGATAAGGAAACAGGGAAATCTTTGCTCAGGTTACCCATGTCAAAAAGCACTATCTTGCTTCCCGGCACTCCCCCCATGTATTTCCTCCGCACATACGCATGTCCTGTTATTTTCGTATACTTACGAGCTGGTTTTTTTCCCATGCTGCTTCTATTTATCTATTTTACTTTAAAAACCTTTCTTTAACATAAGCGAAGGATACCCTAAGTAAGGGATTCTTACCTTCGCCACTGCTATCACCCATTCAGGTCTTACAGGCTCAACCCCAAGCATTGGCTGATCCGGACAGGGATTATTATCCCCTTTAGTTATGTATCCTGCATGTGGAGCGGGCTTTCCATCTGGCATCTCTTCACCCTCCTCTACCCAATACATCGCTCTATGTATTATTGGAGTTGCCGAAGAAAACCCATTTGGGCGATATATAATCACATCGCCATAATTATTAAACGATGAATAATTGAGCATTTCACCTGCTTCGTATGTTGTGATGTTTGTGCGAAGTGGTGCTTGCACGAAAATCAGGTCCCCTACGTGCATATTTGGCTCCATGCTTCCTGACTCGACGGCAAATCCAATATGCCACGAGCCCGTAGCAGCGTACATTCCCGATAGTATTATGGCAACGATTAATAGCACCTCAACCAAAAGCTTACCTGCTTCTATCAACGCTTCTTTCATTCCCGCGCTTGCCTCCTTCCTCTGTTAACAATTGAAGTCTCATTTCAAAAATAATAACCTTTTTTCTTTTAGAAAAAGAAAAGCATTTACAGAAAATAAAGTTCTTCTGATAAAATAAGATGAACACTGCTGCCACTGGATTTGTCTATCACGATGATTACCTGAAGCATGACACAGGGTATCATCCGGAGAGTGCGGAACGGCTGGTATCCATAATGCGGAAGCTGGAAGAAGTGGGTATCACGGAAAAGATGAAAAGAATTCTTCCGGTGAAGGCGTCGAATGAGCAAATAGAGTATGTGCATGTGGATGGTTATATAAAAAAAGTGGAAGCGATGTGCAAGAGAGGCGGGGGCATGCTCGACCCGGATACGCCGTTATGCAAAGATACTTATGAAATAGCACTGCTTTCAGCGGGTGGAGTAACAAAAGCGGTTGATGAGGTAATGATCAAAGCTGACAACGGAGTGAGGAACGCCTTTGCATTGATAAGACCGCCGGGGCATCACGCTACCTCGAATAAGGGCATGGGATTCTGCATATTTAATAATATAGCGATTGCTGCTGAGCATTTAAAGAGGAAATACGACGTTAAACGCATTTTGATTGCTGACTGGGACGTGCATCATGGAAATGGCACGCAAGAGGTGTTTTTCGAGGACCACTCCGTTTTATATTTCTCCACACATCAATATCCTCATTATCCCGGTACTGGATGGATAGATGAAGTAGGTAAAGGAGAAGGAGAGGGTTTCACAGTTAATGTTCCGCTTCCAGCCGGTACCGATGACTCCGGCTACTTATATGCGTTACGGAATATTTTAGTACCCATAGCTATGGACTTCAGTCCCGAATTTGTGCTTGTATCTGCTGGATTTGATGCACATGTTGATGACCCTTTAGCATCAATGAACGTGACAGCTCCAGGATTCGGGTTATTCACGGATGTGATAAAGGAGATAGCAGAAGAGAATAGCAAAGGGAGAATTGTAATAGCTTTAGAAGGGGGATACAATTTGAATGCTCTCTCAGAATCTGTTTTATCAGTTTTCGATTCTCTTTTATCAAATGGCGAGAGAAGAGAAAAAAAGAAAGAGAAAACAAGCGAGAATGAAAGGGTGAGGAAAAGAGTGGAAGAGGTAAAGGAAGTGCAAAGAAGCCACTGGACAAACCTCCTTTAGAAAGAAAAGGTTTATCAAAAGAAAATTACATTTTTTTCTTAGTGTAGTTTTTTTTCTAAAAGAAAGAGTAAATGAAGAAGGAAGGATGCGGAATAGTGGGCATAGCTTTAGAACAAGGAAATGCAGCTTTGCCCATCTTTTATGCACTCTACGCTTTACAACATAGGGGGCAGGAATCCGCAGGTATAGCAGTGAGTAGTGGTGCGAAAGAAGAGAAAGAAAACGAAATAAGTGGAAATGTGAGGGATATACCACTGATAAAGGGAATGGGATTTGTTTATGAAGTTTTCTCAACTCAACGATTAGAATCGCAGAAGGGTAATATTGGTATAGGTCATGTCAGATATTCCACGACAGGAGCGTCGAAGGTAGAAAATGCAGAGCCTTTGCTCGCGAATTACCGGGGGGGAAAAATTGCTATTGCACATAACGGCAATCTTGTCAATACTGCGGAGATGAGAAGAGAGTTGGAAAGAGATGGCAGGATTTTTCATTCTGACACCGATACGGAGGTGATAGCGCAATTACTTGCGAAGGAACTGATGAAGCATGACCCGATAGAAGCAATCAGGGAACTGATGAAGCGTGTGATAGGGTCTTATTCGCTGGTCATTCTGATGAATAACACGTTAATAGCGGTTAGAGACCCTTTGGGCATTAAACCTTTGTGCCTTGGTGAGATAAAAGATGATGAAAACGGCAGAAGTGGTTATATAATAGCATCAGAAAGTCCTGCGATAGACATGTTAAATGCGAGTTTAATAAGAGATGTAAGACCCGGAGAAGTATTAATGGTAAAAGGAGGAGATTTAGAAAGTTATCAATTATATCGGGGGAAAAACACCGCTCATTGCGTATTTGAATATATCTACTTTGCGAGGGCGGATTCGGTGTTGGATGGAAGGTTGGTGTACGGCGTGAGGATGAAGATAGGAGAAAGATTGGCAGAGGAGCATGGTGTAGAAGCTGATATGGTTTCACCAGTGCCGGATTCTGGCATTACGTTCGCAATAGGCTATGCGAAACGAGCTAAGATAGATTATATGGAGGGATTTATAAAAAACCGGTATGTGGGGAGGACTTTTATCATGCCAGAGGAATCTTCAAGGGATATCGCGGTGAGGCTGAAATTAAATGCCGTGCGAGCTAACGTGGAGGGGAAAAGGGTTGTTCTGGTGGATGACAGCATTGTCAGAGGGACTACTTCAAGGAGAATCGTGGATTATTTGAAGGAAAAAGGAGCGAAAGAGGTGCATTTGCGAATAGGAAGTCCACCGATAATAGCACCCTGCTACCTCGGCATTAATACGCCAACAAGGGAGGAGTTATTGGCTTCAAAAAGAAACCTGGATGAGATTTGCGAGTTTTTAAACGCCGATTCGATTGGGTATCTGAGCATGGAAGGGCTGATAGATTCTGTGGGAATAGAGGCGAACAATCTTTGCCTGGGCTGTCTGACTGAAAAATATCCTGTTGAAATACCAGGCGAAGTGTGCATAGCGAGACAGTTGAAATTGACGCAATTCTAATTAAAAATTCCAAATTCCAAGCACCAAATTACAAATAAATTCCAAACTCTAAATTCCAATGTCCAAAAATTAAAAAATCCTTTATATATGGAAGTGAGAAATAAAAATAGTAGATGAACAGAAGGGTGGGGTCTAAGACTAAGACGCTTGTTATTTGCGTAGACAGGGATAATGACATAGGGGAGAAAGCAGGGTTAGAGACGCCTATTATAGGAAGAGAGGCGAGTTTATCAGCGGCGACAAAATTGGGACTCGTGGATTCTGAAGATTCTGATATAAATGCGATATTTGAAGCGATAAGAATATATGAAAGGTTGAGCTCAAGTGGAGAAGTCGCTGAAGCGGAAGTCGTTTTAATCGCAGGCGATAAGAATGTCGGAATAGAATCAGACAGAAAAATAGGAAAAGAACTGGATGCGGTTATATCTAAATCCAGAGCAGATTCCGCAATTCTTGTATCGGATGGTGCAGAGGACGAATGGATTATTCCTATTATCCAATCAAGGGTGAAGATAGATTCTGTGCGGAGAGTGGTGGTGAGGCAGAGTGCGCCACTGGAAAGCACTTTTTATGTGATGAAGAGATTGCTCGAGGACCCGAAGTTTTCTCGCACTTTCTTGCCACCTATAGGTCTTATTTTGCTTGTTTTCGCTGTTTCTTCTCTGTTTGAACTGTCAGGGAAGGTGATGGGGCTAATTCTGGGTTTTTTAGGGATTTACATATTGCTTAAAGGATTAGGGCGTGAAAGTGTAATAATAGAGCTCTTTGAGACCGTGAAGCAGTCCTTATACAGCGGTAAGATCTCTTTTGTCACTTACATCTGTGCTGTTGTGTTACTCTTAGCTGGCACCTCTCGAGGTATTGTGGGATATACAGATCCTGAATTGGCAGAATTAGAACTCGAAGCAGGTGAGCATATATTGTTGGGTATGGTGTACTACCTCAAGGCAGCGATATGGTGGTATGTGGGGGCAGCACTCGCTCCTCTGGTTGGGAAGATGATGAATATGCTCATAGAAAGGGAAAAAATAGTCAGGCAGTGGGCGATATTATTTTCTATATTTGCCTCCGGGCTAATTCTATGGGGAGGGAGTGAATGTATAATTTTGTTAAGCAATGATAATCTCTGGGATAATCTTTTGGGCTATCAATACCTCTTCTTCTCCATACTTGGTGCGATCATTATATCATTTTTAGGCGTGAAGATTTCGTGGTATGTGCGGGGTACGATAATAAAAGGAAAAAAAGAGGTTGAGACAGGAATAGAAACAGAAGAAAGCGGGATAAGAGAATAAAATTTTTCCTTCCAGGATATTGAATTGAGATCCCCTTTGCTAACCATTTGGGTTATAACCATTACCCAAAACAAAGGGTTTTTATACTCATTTTTTCAACTCTCCTTCAAAAAGGGGGTAAAAAAATGAGAAGAGGCGGAAGTGTGTGTCTTTGCGTATTGCTATTAGCCTGTGTTTTGTTAATAATGCCTGCTTCAGCAAGTTACCCGATGTTTCATTACGATGTGGAAAGGACTGGAAATTTTACTGATGGTGGACCACCGACAGCAGAGATTTTATGGAAAACTGAAATAACAGGTTTAGTTGGTGCATCGCCTATTATTTGGAATGGAAATGTCTATGTGACAAATTGGTTTGGATGGGGAGAATGGAATCCTGGGTTATACTGTGTAAACGCAAGTAATGGTAATATTGTTTGGAGAAATGAAAACATAACCGGGGCATCAAGTGTGGCAATCTACAATGGAGTGCTTTTCATTGGTTCTCAATCAGGAAACTTTTCTTGTGTGAATGCAACAACTGGAAACATAATTTGGAGTAAAAAAATAGAGAACAACCCGGGCTGGTATGGGATAGCTTCCTCACCCTTGATATACAATGAAAAAGTCTACATAACAACTTTTTCCAGTGGTGCTTTGCATTGCTTTGATATTAGTGGAACTGAGCTTTGGAATATTACAACAGGGAATGAAATATCATGTTTTACATCTCCAGCGGCATATGAAGGCTTGATCTTCTTTGCTGGAAATTCAACGGGAAATGCATTATATTGTGTGAACGAAAACGGCATTCGAGAATGGACTTTTAGTATCGGCGAGAAGATAATAAATACACCCTCCATAGACAACGAGAATGTATATTTTGCCACGTCATCGAAGCTTTATGCTGTTAATATAACAAGTCACACTGAAGTCTGGAACGTTTCGTTCAGTGGCACTATGTCAATAGCCGCACTGTCTTACGGTAAAGTTTTCATAGGCTCAAAAGACGGGAATTTGTACTGCTTTAATGCAACAACTGGGAACTTGCTTTGGGAATTTGAAACTTATGAAGCTCCTTTAGGTGGGAAAATCGATTCTTCTCCAGCCGTTGCTAATGGCATTGTTTACTTTGGAACTAACTGGGGAGGAACTACAGCTAACGGAACTATTTATGCCGTAAATGTGTCTAATGGTGAGCTTGTATGGGCATATAGCCCGCCCAATTATATCATGTCATCCCCTTTTATTTACGGTGGCAAACTTTATATTGGAGCTGATGATGGGTACTTGTATTGCTTTGGGCACATTTCCACAATTTGGGAAGGTGGTGTGAGTTTATTGCCGGGTAATATAACGATAACGCTAAAAGATGGGAATACAACGGAAATAAACGGGTTATCTACTTTATCAGCTTTAGTAAAGGCATCTGAATTTGGAGGGTTTAATGTGACAATTGCTAATACAACATATGGATTATACGTTGAATCTGTTGCAGATATTCCGGCTGAAGGGCTTTGTGGATGGATGTATTTGGTAAATTATCCTCACGAAGGGTCTCCTACGATAGGGGCTGATAAATACATTCTTTCAGATGGAGACGTTGTACACTGGTATTACGGATGCTATGACCCACAAACGTGGGAACCTTCAACTCCAGCAGAATCTGAACATGTAATAAAAATTGGAGTTCAAGTTCCGGATAAAATCTACATCTCGGAGTTGAACGTTACAGATGGGGGAAGAGGAGGCAACGCAACTGCTTGGGTCAATGTAACCGCCTTAGCAGATGGATGGTATGTGATTGTTGTGAGCGGAGTAAATAAAAATGGAGAAGCGATTGCAGGCATTTCAACACTCAGACTGGCAGCAAGTGATTCGGTAAGATTGCCTGCGATAATTCCGATTCCGCAACAGGTGCAGACCGGGAACTACAAGCTTTATGCTGGAGTTTACAGACTCGATGACTATCCAAACACTATCCTTCATTGGTATGGTTATGACACATGCAAGGTGAGTTAAAATGAAAATATTGGCGGGATTTTCGATTTTTTTTGTTTGCTTGCTCCTTATCTCGGCAATACCAACCGCTTCGGCATTGGAGATCATAAACGTAGAAGGAGAATACGTCAACGAGCAGGTAAAAGTAACGCTGGATAAATCTGCATTCGTAGTTTTCAGAATGAATAATGGCACGCCAATATATGCTCAAGGTGAGGAAGTCTATTTTATTCCACGAGTTAAGGGCGAATTGAATATCAAAGCCTTAGCAGGGGAAGAGGGGGCTACTGGATTTGTATCAATTGTCGAGAAGCCAAGTGATGGTGACAGTGAAGATGACAACGGAGGAATCACATACTGGTGGGACGGTAGCGTTACGTTACCCTCTGGGACTTTCACTAAAACAGCGTTTAACACCACCAAAACATACTCAATAAGTTGGCGGACAGCATTAGGAGCACTCGAAGCAGCATCTCGAAAAGGTAGTGGATTCGATTACAAAATCGAAGAAACAACTTGGGGTCCCTTTGTTTATTCTATTGAGGATAAGAAGAAATACGACGAAGGTGAAACCTCTGGTTGGATGTACCAAGTGAATGGAGAGACTCCAATGGTCGGTGCACACGACTATTCGGTAAATATAAGAGATGAAATAATATGGTATTTCTCAAAGAGCATGGACACAACACCTTTGACTTCTTCGAGGGTGCTGAGGATAAGAATTGTGAGTTCAGGCGGAGGAGGGGATAATGGTGGCAACGGTGATGGCGATACCTCGCCAACTTCCACCATTACACCAATTAAAGAGACCGGAAAAATCAAACTCATCGAAGCGGGTGGAAATGCATCTCTTACGTTTAATAAAACAGAAATTACGAAAATCGCGATTAACGCCAACAACACCATTCGCAATGCCGAAGTTACGATTCAGCAGATTGAGAAAAGACCTGAAAATATCACAAACGTTTCCGGAATGCCTTATTGCTACTTCAACATAACCACAACCAATTTAACAGATGCTAACATAACCAATGCAACCATCGAATTCAAAGTAAACAAGAGCTGGCTAAACGAGAGTGACATAGCCGAAGCAACAATCACGTTAAACAGATACAGCGATATAAATAATAACTGGAGTGCGTTACCAACCTCAAAGATTAAAGAAGATAACGCATCGTTGTATTTTGAAGCAGAAACACTCGGTTTCTCATTATTCGCAATATCAGGCGAGGAAAAAACAGTAATATCTCCCGCAACATTAACTCCTTCGCCAGCTCTAACACCGAAACTCACACATCCACCTGCGACAGCACCAGCATCAACACCATCAGCATTAATTCCAAGGATAAAATGGATTATCATAACCGCAGTAGTTGTCGCTTTACTATTAATCGCATTGGTCGCATACTTGATGCTTAGAGTGAGAAAAGAATGAGAGAGATGATAAAGGTATTGCTTAGTTTTAGCCTGCTTTTAGTTCTAATGCTAAGCATACCTACATCCGCATCTATAACCAACCACCAGCATTATCCCCTAAACCAAAATGATGTCGAAATACAGAATGCGCTGGATTATCTCCATACTTTGCAAAATAACGACGGAGGATTCAGTAATCCCGATGAGGAAAGTGCGGTTAGCAATACACAATGGACGATCATGGCAATAGTGGCTGCTGGAGAAGACCCACACGAATGGAAGGACAATAGTCATTCCCCGATAGACTACTTGCGAGGGAATGCAAATAATTTAACTGGTTCAACGGATTATGAACGGATGATTCTCGCTTTGGTTGCAGCAGAAGAGGATCCAAGAGATTTTGCAGGAAAGGATTTTGTGGCGGAACTAAAGAAAGAATATTTGAAAGATAATGGTCAGTTCAGCGATTTTACATACACTACCATCTGGGGAATCTTGGCTCTTTCTTCTGTAGGCGAAGATGTTTCAACGTCTGTGAAATGGTTAAAAAGTCAGCAGAATGATGATGGCGGATTTGCATGGGTGCCCGGTGAAAAAAGCGATTATGATGACACAGCGGCTGCAATAGAGGCATTGATTGCTGCCGGTGAAAATCCTGATTCAAAAGTGATAAAAGACGCTTTGGAATATTTAAAAACAGGGCTGAATACTGACGGCGGCTTCAAATTCTTTGGAACATCTCCCTCTAACGCAGCTTCCGATGCGTGGGTTGTCCAAGCCATTGTAGCGTGCGGGCAAGACCCTTTAGAATGGACTGAAAACAATAATAATCCCATAGACCACCTCTTAAGCCTTCAGCAGTCCGACGGCTCCTTTAATTATACCTCATACATAAAATCAAACCCCGGCTATATGACCGTATGCGCTATCATGGCATTGCTCGGTAGCCCCTATCCCATAAAACCACCATTACACTCAAAGTCAACACCAGCACCAACACCAGCAATACTAACACCAACGCCTACTGTTACGCCTACAACAAGCACAAGCACCCCTGCACCAGCATCTACACCGTTACAACCCACACCTACTGCAACTGCATCTGCACCCGCACTAACAACAGAAACATCTCCCGCATCTAATGCTGACACAGAAGTACCAGGGTTTGGCTTTTTATTTGGCATCATCGGATTATCAGCGGCAGTATTTGTATTTGTAATACTTCGCATAAGTAAAAAACCATGATAAGGACAAGAAAAATCATAATAGTGCTGGCATTACTTCTTCTGTTGTTTATCACCCTTTCTCTGTTATTTGGTGGCTACATAGATATAAATGTAAGCCATTCATCACAGAAATTATCAGCCGTATCACCTCCAAATGGCACTACAAACGTTTCCGTTGCCACAAAGATAAGTGCTACTTTCTCTGATGCGATAAATCGATCTTCAATAGAAAAAGATTTTTCCATAACGCCTCCTGTGAAGGGCTCATTTTATTGGTGCGGTAATACGGTGACTTTCGTTCCTTGCAGAAGCCTGGCGTATAACACCACATATACGATAAATATAAACGAAGATTCATGGCAATTCAAAACCGCCAGAAAAGGTTTTCCTATAATGATCGTTGATGATCTTGGATATAGCATTACGATGACAGAGGAGCCGGAAAGGATCATTTCTTTAGCACCTTCCAACACTGAGATACTTTTTGCTTTGGGATCGGGGGACAAAGTGGTTGGCGTGACTGAGTATTGTAATTATCCGGAAGAAACAAAAGGAAAGAATAAGGTTGGTGATTACAGCACGCCTAATATCGAAAGGGTGATTAAGCTCGAACCCGACCTTGTTTTAGCTGCTCATGGTAATCTAATAGGAACTGTTGAAGCGCTGAAAAGGTTGAATCTCACAGTTGTTGGCATAAAATCAGGTAATTTAGATGAGATACTTTATGATATTAGATTGGTTGGCGAAATTACCGGACAATCCGATAATGCCTCAGTCTTAGTCGCGGATATGGCGCAAAGGATAGAAGCAACAGAAGGGAGGATAAAAGAATTAAATTTCGAAGAAAAGCCCACAGTCCTTCACATAATCTGGCACGACCCGATTTGGGTAGCAGGTAAAGGAACATTTGAGGATGAGCTAATAAGGAAGAGTGGCGGTGTCAATGGTGCCTCTGTCAGAGGATATAAGGCAATTTCTTTGGAAAAAGTAATAAAAATGAATCCCGATGTTATAATCACTCCTTCGGGGACTGGAATGGGCTTTGCTAAAACAAACTTTACATACGAATATATAATTAGTGAGCCACGATTAAAGAGCGTTAATGCAGTTAGTGATAATAGAGTATATGTGATAGATGCGGACATCGTTTGTCGTGCGGGCCCAAGGATAGTGGATGCCTTGGAAGAAATGGCAGAGATGATACATCCAGAGTAATGCACCTTCTTGCACGTGAGCATTTTAATTTTAAGAAAGTATTTGAAGCGGAATAAAGAAGTGAAGGAATAAAGCGTATTGTGAGAAAAAAGATGGTAAAGACAAAAACAGCATATTTTAAAAAATTTATCCAGTGGAAAATGATCATGGTTTACTTAGTCGCTATTTTAGGCGCGACCATAGTGCTAACAACGGCAATCGGCAACGTTTATATATCGCCGCTGGAAATAGTTTCTTTATTTGGAAGCAAACTGCATCTCTGCGAGGCGTCTTCTGTTCCTGATGAAACAATAATCTTCATGGTAAGAATACCGAGGATATTTTTGGGATTATTGGTTGGTCTCGCACTGGCAACTGCCGGTACAGCAATGCAAGGATTATTTAAAAATCCTATGGCAGACCCATACATAATAGGGATATCGTCAGGAGCCGCAGTTGGAGCTGTTCTTTCGATAACTTTACTCCTAAATTTCTTATCGGTTTACACCACACCGTTCATGGCTTTCTTAGGTGCCATGTTCGCCACCTTTCTGGTCTATAACATTGCGAAGGTGGGAGGAAGAATACCGGTAGATACTTTGTTACTCACGGGAATAGCCGTTTCCTTCTTCTTATCTGCTATTTTATCTTTCATGATGTGGAACAGCCCTGAAGGTGGTTTACACGAGATTTTTAATTGGCTTATGGGTGGATTACTCCCATCTGCTAACTGGACAAAAGTGGAAATAATAGTACTACCCATTCTCGCAAGTTTTATCCTAATATTATTCTTTGCACGAGACTTAAACGCAATGCTCCTTGGAGAAGAATCAGCACAGACACTGGGTATAAATGTGGAGAACGTGAAGAAAATTCTGTTGGTTCTTGCAGCATTCATTACCGCTGCTGCCGTCTCCTTCGCGGGAACTATTGGCTTTGTGGGTTTGATAATCCCGCACATTACGAGAATTCTCGTTGGACCAGACCATCGAATTCTTTTTCCCGCTTCCGCTTTGGTAGGAGGTATCTTCTTGGCTTGGATGGATGCACTAATTCGTTTTTTGGATATGATGCTGTCCATAGGAGAAATGCCAGTTGGAATAATCACGGCTTTCTTTGGTGCTCCTTTCTTTATTTATCTGCTCAGGAAAAGGAAAAGTGGACATTATTACGGGTAACAACGTAAACTTTTTGCTTGCAAAAAGTTTCACTTAATCGCAACTCCCACTGCACGTTTTATCAGCTGCCCTATCTCGTCAATCTCCTTCTCCATCGGTCCTTTCTTGTTCGGCACTTCAACGATAATAGGTATTATGCCCTTTTTCTTCGTATTTATCTCCCTTATCTTTTCTCTGTTCCTTGCTTCGGCGGCAAGCTTTTCGTTTATGATCACAATAGCAACTCCATCCTTTGCCAATTTATCTAACACACGAACGACATCTTCTCCTCCCTCAGAATATTCATACACTTCTTTTACTCCCGCAAGCCTGAAACCCGTAGCTGTTTCAGGGTCGCCAATTACTGCAATCATTTTGTAAAAAGCTTTTTCACTATCTCCTCTCTTAAGCCGGTGGAAAAACGTGCTATTCGCTGCTCAAAAGTATTATTCACCTCTATTTTCCCATCTTTTCCTCTTACAATGACTCCTCCTGCTGACTTTATCCTTTCACCTGATAGTGATAAGCGAACATTCACACCCCCTACGCTTATTTCATCAGATATTTTTTTTAGCATATCTGTCTTCACAAAAGATGCATCTGCATCCTCCTCGTTGAGCATTACTTCCAATTCGCTGCTTGCGCTACTCCCAGCGATTATACTCAGTGCAGCATCCTTTATCAAACCAGTTAAGATATTTGAATACGAGTTACCTTTGAAACCCCCCGTTCTTACTTCCCTTATTCTATTCATTGCTTTTTCTAACGCTTTTCCTATCATCTCTTCCTCTGCATCCCATCTGAGCTTTCTCGCATTTAATCGTGCGGCTCTGACTATTCGCTCCTTCTCCTCAACACCTTTCCTTTCCTCAGCCTCGATAAAATTCTTCTTTTGAAGTTCTATCTCTTCTCTCGCTTCTTTGATTATCCTCTCCGCATTTTCCTTCGCTTCGCTCATTATTTTCTCGCATTCTGCATTTGCTTCGTCTTTTATCTTCTCTACTATCTCTTTCGCACCCAAACGAATCACCTCAAACCTTTCTTTTTCTAAAAAGTTTTATTAACCAAGTCCTAAAATTTTTTCTAACACAACGTTTACCGTGCTGTCGAGATTCGATTCAGCGATTGTTTTCAGCTTCTCAGCTTCAGCCACTGTATCTTTCATTATCGCTTTCTCTTCTTCCCCGCCTTCCTTTGCATACTTGTCTGAAATCTGAACTGCTAAGCTCTTTTCATCCTCACGCGCCTTTTCTTTTATTCTATTTACTTCTTTGTCCGCGTCTTTTATTAGTTTCGCAGCGCTTTCCTTTGCCTCTTCTATTAACTTTCTGCCTTCTTCCTCTCCTTCTCTTATTAACTTAAGTGCTTCTACTGCCATTGTATTCTTCTATACAAACTTTCTTTAAAAAGAAAGTTTGAACAAAAAAAGTTTTTTCTTTTAGCACAAACCTTTTCTTAAAAAGAAAAGCTTTACCAAAAGAATTATTTTCTTAGCACAGGTTCTTTTTCTAAAAGAAAGTGTTTTTCAAAAAGAAAAAGTGTTATGAAAGTCATATCCATAATAGGCGAGAAGAAGTCAGGGAAAACATCTCTTATCGAGTATTTGATTATATATCTGAAGGAATACGGTAAAGTAGGATGCATAAAACACGCACATGAGTTGGATTTGGATGCGTCAAAAGATACAGACCGTTTCTTTAACGCTGGTGCGGAAATTGTTATAGGTGCTTCGGAAGAAAAGATGGTAAAAATTTACGGGGGTAAGAATTTGAAGGAATTACTAAAAGAAATGGCGGATTCGTGTGCTGATTTCGTGCTTGTTGAGGGGTTTAAAAGCAGCGGCTTACCGAAGATAGCACTGAGCGACTTCTCAGATGAAGAAGTCAGTAACATAATAAAGAGAATAGATTTTAGAGAAGATTCCAAGATGCGAGAAGAAATGATAAAAGAGATAGTTCAAATTATTCTTTCTCTCGAAGATTACAAAACAAAAAGTGTATGAAAGTGAAAATAAGTTTTTCATCGGTAGATGCAACCAGCAATCCTGTGGAGTGGATGTACAGGTTAGAAGATGCAGGTTTTCAGGGCTGGGAAATAGTGGGTGAAGGGCTGCAGAAAGTGGAAGGAGAATTTAAAGCGAGGGTAAAGGAAATACGCGAAACAACAAATCTCGTTCTTTCATTACACGCACCTCTCTCTGATATTAACATAGCGAGTGTAAACGAGAGGATATGGGAGGAGAGTATAAGGCAGATAAAAGAGAGTATAGAGAACGCATACGAATTCATTGATAATATCTGCGTGGTGCATCCCGGCGTTTTCTCGCCATTGTCCGTGCAGATGCCTGAAAAGGCAATTCAGAAGGCGATTGATGGTCTAACTACGCTTTGTGAATTTGCTGCTGAACGTGGATTGCGAATAGCAGTGGAGAATTTGATATCTGTGAATATGATGCTGGGAAGGTATCCCGATGAACTCATTCAAATAGTGCGAGGTGTGGATATGGACAATCTGGGGTTATGTCTTGACGTAGCGCATGCAAATACGACAAAAACGCTGGATGAGTTTTTAAATATTAATGCTAAGGCAGAGGATATGGATATAATACATCTACATGTGAGCGATAACTTCGGAGCGGATGACCTGCATTTGCCTTTGGGAAAGGGGAACTTGGATTGGAAAAAGGTGTTGAATAGGATTAATGCCTGCGAATATGAAGGGCTAATGGTGATGGAATTATATACAATAGAAGGTGGAATAGAGAGTTTGGAGTTTATCCGAAAAGTTTTTCGATAATG
>JAGLZV010000167.1 GCA_023131215.1 Candidatus Methanophagales archaeon
ATAATGATAATGCAAGGGAATAACGAGGAATGGACAGAGAAATACCGCCCAAAGGAGTTAAAAAAAGTTGTGGGCAACGAAAAAGCGGTAGAAGAGTTAAAAGAGTGGGCTGAAGGAGTCTATAAGGCTAAGTCGAAGAAAGCTGTTATTCTTCACGGACCACCGGGCTGTGGAAAGACATCAGCAGCCTATGCACTTGCTTCTGAGTGCGGATGGGAAGTCATAGAGCTTAACGCATCGGACAAAAGAAGTGCGGGAGTGATAAAAAGCATTGTGGGACCCGCCTCTACAAGCAATACATTTAGCAAGACGACGCGATTAATCATTTTGGATGAGGCTGATAATCTTCATGGCAACGAAGACAGGGGTGGAACGAAGGCGATAACAGAGATAGTGAAAAGAAGCACACAGCCAATAATCCTTATTGCAAATGATAGACGCAAGATGGGGCAGGCGTTGCAGCGGAATTGTAAGGTAATTAAGTTCGACCGGATAGAAGAGAAGAGGATTTCTCGAGTACTCAAAAAAATAAGTCGTGTTGAGGGAATAGAAGTGGAAGATAAAGCACTGCATGCTTTGGCGGAAAACGCTAATGGTGATTTGAGGTCTGCAATAAACGACTTGCATGCGATTTCTATATCAAAATTTGGTAAAATAAGCGAACAGGACATAGCGACGGGGGAAAGAGACGTCAAGGAGGATATTTTTGAGGTATTAAAGAAGATTTTCGGCGTAGAGGGTTATGAGATGCAAGAAGCTCTTTCTTCTCTTTACAGTCTTGACAAGACGCCAGAGGAAAGCATACAATGGATATATAAGAATTTCTCGTATGAAAATGATGAAGAAAGTTTTTTGCACGGTTTGCATTACCTGAGCAGGGCGGATACGTTTTTAGGCAGAGTAAAACTGCGTGAGAATTACAAATTCTGGCGCTATGCATCCAGTTTAATGGCGTGCGGCGTGCTTTCTTCAAAAGAGATGCAGTATGGAGGAGTGTGGCAAAAACAGCGATATTTTAAGAACCCCTGGCAACGAGAACGAGGACAAGGCGGCGAATATAGGAAATCTGCACCGATAAAAGAAGAAATAGCGAAGAAAATAGCGGAATATTGCAAAGTGCCACTGAGCTATGCTCGATTCTTTGTCGTTCCTTTTTTGAAGTTTTTTTTCGAGGACAAAAGAAAGGCGGTGGATATTACAGCATCGCTGCGGTTGGACGTTCTTCAAATAGCCTTTTTAGTCAGTGATACAGATGAGGATAGAGAAGAAAAAGCTAAGAGGATATACCAGGATGCGGTTGCGACAGCGGTAAGAGAAGGGAAGGAGATGGTAACAGGAAAGGAGGGTGTGGTTAAAGCTGAAGCTAAAGAAGAAATAATAAAAACAAAGGAAGGCGAGGAAGGGGAGGAGGATGAAGCGAGAAATCAAAAGACGTTGATGGATTTTTTTTAGTCGCACAACTTTTTTACCTTCGGTAAAAACCTTGACTAAAAATATCTCATAAGTTTTTCTTTTAGCACAAACCTTTTCTTAAGAAGAAAAGCTTTACCAAAAGAATTTTATTTTCTTAGCACAGGTTTTCTTTTTGTGAAAAAGAAAAAGTGTTATGCAAAGAGAATATAAAAAACACGGTTTCTTCAGTTTTGTCCCTTCGCCTTCGGACAGTGGTAGCAGAAACAGAGAACTTTGGTGCTTGAAGCAAGGCGAATCAGAAATAAACAGCGCATGCAGAGTCTTAGAGGCATCAAGAAAGGAGATAAAGACAAAAGAAGGTGAGAAAAAAGTCGTTCTTAACGGAATAATTGCAGACTACACGGCAAAAATCCCTTTTATTTCATGGGAAGAGCGAACTCAGCTTGTAAAAGATAAGGTAGTGCAAATAGAGAACGCATACGTGAAGAGGTGGAAGGGACTGGCTACGTTGTATATAGGGAAAAACGCGAGAGTGAGCGAAATTGATAAAGATATTGATTTTCCCAGTTGGGCTGAGTTGATGAGGCCTAAAAAGAGGACGATAGAAGAAATAATCGGTTGTGAAGGTGCATTTGATGTGATAGTAGAAGGAGATATAGTCTCAATATCGCTGTCGGGGAAAGAAAATAGAAGGAGAAGGGTATTAGACGACGGCACAGGTGCGGTATTTGTGGAATTAAGAGAAAAAGGAAAAGAAAAGGAAGAGAAGGAGAGTATTTTGTTTGGAACGCCAGTTAAGACAAGAGGAAATGTAGTCATAGCGGGGAAAAACAGCTATGTATTAATAGCAGAAAAAGTTAAAGTGAAGGGCGAAGGAATGATAATAGAAGAGATGAAGAACTTTTTGTGCCGATATACATAACACTTTTTCTTTTTACAAAACACTTTCTTTCTAAAGAAAGAACCTGTGCTAAGAAAGAGTATGTTCTATGTTCTTTTGGTAAAGCTTTTCTTTCTAAGAAAAGGTTTGTGCTAAGAGAAAAATAGATAAAGAAAAATAAAAATAGATGTAATGCGTAAGTTGGATTTGGAAGTGATAATAAGAAATGAGGGATGTAGCGATAATAGGAATTGGACATACGAAGTTTGGGAAAGCCTCGAAGACGTCACTTGAGTTGTTCTCCGAGGCGGCATTGCAAGCAATTGACGATGC
>JAGLZV010000168.1 GCA_023131215.1 Candidatus Methanophagales archaeon
CACGAGATTAACACAAGACAAGAAAATAAGTTATAGACACTGATTAACGCTTGTGGGCTCTGCCCACATCCCCGCAAGCCCTGAAAGGGCTTAATTAACACAGATAGAGGATAAAAATCAACAATGTTAAACTTTAAATAAGTCCGTGCCGTGTAAATCCGTGTAAATCTGTGTCCTAAATAGAAGGATGTTTATACTGTATATACAATGAATTTAAAACAAACCTTTCTCAAATCAGAGCCTTGCTTATCTTCCACACGTTTTCAAAATCCCTTCTCAGATTTTTCACACTGTCCTCTTCCTTTAAATACATTATGCCAATATAAGATAGTTCCTCTCCATTCGTTGTTAATAATTTATTGCCATCCATCGCCAGCTTATCGTCAATTATAAAACTTTTGCATGTCCTGCTTATTGTAGGGCTATATCTGACCTCAACGCTTTCTTCATACTTATTTCTTAGAGCTTTCGCCTCTTCCATCTCCTCTATCTCCTCTTCGCCACCAAAAACAATCCTTATCTTTGACCCTCTCTCTATCATATCCTCGTAATATTGTCTATATTTCTCTTCAAAAACTCTGAGCCCGCTTAGCATCATTGACAGGGTGCCCACTTTCACTCTTCTTCCCGTTATAATGCCTGCAATATAGGAAACAATCCACTTCCGGCTATAATAAAGCGTTATGCATCCTTTTCCCATTTTCAGCCCGTAATCTCCATAATTATCCTCATAAACTCCGTAAAGGTCCTCAACCTGTTTCTTCCTCACTGAAAAATCTTCAGGCTCATATATCTCTTTTAAATACTCCTCATTCTCCTCAAATATTATCCTTAGATGCACAGGTATAAAATCCTTTTGCTCAAACTCCTTCTCTGTATCGTGTGTGAGCAACACATTTGCCAAAAATCCTTTCTTCAGCAGATAATCCCGCCCCTTTGTCAACGCTCTTTGACTTACCGTTCTCCTTATTTTTCTCGCTTCCCGCAGCGTCTCAGTAAAGTTCAAAGAGGGGTCGCAGATTGAGAGGACGTAATATAAAGAAGCTTCTTGAGAATGTGTAATTCCTTCTCGCTCGAATATTGGTTCAAAAGTTTGGATGATGCCCGTGAGTTTCACCATTTTTTTCCCAGTTGTACCATATAAAAACTTTTCTGTTTTTTGGCAATTTTGCTTCGCCACAGCAATGAAAGGAAAGTTTTTATTTTTTAAAAATTTTCATCCAAATGGGAAAAGAATTAAATGGGAAAAGAATCAAATGAAAAAATTTCAAAATGAAAAAATAAGCATTTTTAACAGTTATTTTTAAGTATGGTTTTCTAATTATACTCTATGCATGGAACTATTCAGTTCTTCTGCATCTCAAATCTCGATTTTCTTGTGTTCGCAATAATCGGCGCTGGGTTGAAATATATTGATGACGCCTTCGATGAAGATATATTCAGTAAGAAGATAGCGGTGCTAATAGCGCCTATCATTGTGATAGTTGCGGTGATATTGGCAATAAAAGATGCAGCATCACAAACTATCCTTTTTTCAATCCTCCTCGCTGTTTTAATAGGCGGAAAAGTGGATAATTTGGTATTCAAGCTGAGTTCCATTGCCTTTTTATTACTTCTTTTCCTTCCCTCTTTTGGTTTGTATGGCACATTTAACTTTTTATGGATACCATTGGTCATTATTACGATTACGGGTGTGATAGACGAAAGAGGGAATGATTATGTAGGCAAGAACAAAAATAAAATCAATGAACTAACAAACTTCTTCTTCGAACATCGTTTCTCAATGAAAATAGGGATGCTGACCGTATGTGTCTTTCAGTTTCTTCCGTGGCTATACCTGCTCGCCTTTTTAGCATTTGATGGCGCATACGAATCAATAAGGATATTAGGTAAAATGTCAATTGAGAATCAAAGGGATAAAAAATCAGCGTATTTGTATAAAACCACAAGATTACACAAGATTCACACAGAAGGGAGAAAATGAAAGATACAAATGAAAAGTGGCTCTAAAGTTCTTTTGGTAAAGCTTTTCTTTCTAAGAAAAGGTTTAATGTAAACGAATAATATGTTTAGACGGCGTCCCATGATACAATTTCTCTATGAAGACCGAAACAGCCTTATCTTCTCCTGATAGTATCAGAATGTTGTCAAAATTCTTCTTCACCTCTTCCACACCCTCTTTTTTTATTAAATAAGAATAAGGGTCAATTGAGATTATACTTGTGCAATTCCACCTTTTTAACCCTTCTATTTGTGAGTTTAGCAGCTCAAGAATCTCCCCTGGGCTGTAATATCTTGAAAAGTCGTCATATACATCAATAACAACTATCTTTGACTCTTCCTTTGGCTGGCTCTTTATTGTCTTTACAATGCTACATTGAAACAATATCTTGCTTAAAGGGACGATTATTCGATGCTCCTCCTCTACCAGATCAGAAACTCGTTCCTCTGTGTAAATATTTTCATACAGGTCAATTATCATGAAATTCCTTAGTTCCTCAAAATCCATTAGCAGCTCACCCATTATCTGGTGAGCGGGACGTTTAGAAGTAGCATAAATGACGTTATTTCCCTCTCTCAGCCCTTGTTCGATAAAAGAGAGAAGGACTTTATGTTTTGTTTTCGTTTCTTCTGTGATAAGCAAGGTTGAACTCCCTTTTGCTAATCCACCAGCCATTGTTTCATCCATTTCTTCTATCCCTGTTGGCACTATATCAATTAGCTCGCTAACAGGAATATCATAGGGTGCCAACCCCTCTTTTATCTCATCCCTAACAAGTTCATACAGCAAAAACCGCCTGAAAGGGAACTTTTCCTCCATGGATTCGAGATAAAATCTGAAAAGATTCACAAATTCAACTCGAGAGAATCTCGCTCCCTCTCTCATTCGTATCCCTTCCCCCTCCGCTTCAAAACTGAAGCACTCAAATTGTTTATCCCTTCTCCGCAACCTGTGAAAAATCTTTTCCTGATCTGAAAAAGGGATGAAAGCTTCCAGGTGTTTTATTAGCTTATTAACTACTCTTTCATACAATATTGGATAATAGACGTCTTCATCAAACGCACATCGTAAATCTTCTGGAAGCATCAGAACCTTTTCTTCCAGATTTTCCATAATCTCTTCCTTCGTTTCTTCTACGGATTTCTTCAGAATTGTAATCCTCTCCATATTCGGGAATTTATGCATCCCGATGAGCATTCCAGCAGCTATTTTCAGCTTCGTGTGCTCGTCAGTTTTTTCAAGATGAAATTTGCGCTCTGAGGGGTCAAACCCGATTTTGGTTATTTCATCCTCGGGAACATATCTATCTACGGTCTTTTCCCATAAATCCTCAAGATAGTCAACTCTAAAAAATTTGTTTGCATAAGAATTCAAGATGTCAACGATGTCTTCTTTTTTCTTTTTCGCTTCTTCAATTTCTTCTTTTACAACCTCTTTCTCTCTAATTAATGACTTTATAGAGGCTATTTCGATGATTAAAACGGCAAAATAAGCGATGAAAAACAAGTCTCGTAATGGGAAATATTGCATATCCGCTTTAAATATGAAGATGAAATAGACAAAAAGAGCGATAGAGAAACTCGAAACATAAGATAATCCCCTCCAAATATTCTTCCGCATTAATTCCTCAAAACCTTTATGCGATACGCTTAGATATGCGATGAAAGCAATAAGGAAAGAAAGGACGAAGAAAATGAAGAACGGGTATGCTTCGAGATTAACGCCGCCAAATATCTGTATATCCTTTTTATAGGTGAAAGAGATAGAAAAGAGTATGAGAAAGAATAAAGAATACAGCGATGTAATATACCTGACTATAACGATTTTATTGAAAACCGGCTTTATTCCTACTCCTTCGCTTATCTTTCGGAAGTCAAAAGCGTAAAAAAGATAAAAGGCGAAGGAGAAAGCGAAAATAACGGAAAAAATGAATTTCTCCACGCTGTTTGAACTTCCCCATGACAGAAAAGCCAGGCAAAGCACATAAAACGTCGCTATTGTATGAACGTATAAGCCATATCTCGTATAATTCCAATATTTGAGTTTTGTTTTCAATGATAGCGCTTTTGTGAAAGTCAAAATCAGGATGATTGCAGAAAAAGGTATGACCAAAAGGAAAAAGAAAGGGAGGGGAATGTTTTCGAGTAAAGAGATGAAATAAAAGTTTCCATGTTCCATAACGGTAAAGAAAAGGGATAACGCTAAAAACACTAAGGTTGCAGCAGCAGTAACTTTTACTAAGTCAGGAGGCATGTATGTTTTCCATTTCGGATTTAATAAGGCGGGATATTCGATGCCAAGACTGAAATAATACAATAAAGTAAACACAATAGGAATAAACCAGGTTAATAGATAATAATAGTCTAAATAGGGGTTACTTATGTAGAGAAGAAATATAGAGCATATAAAACTTAGGAACGCACCAATTCCTGCTGCAAAAGAGGGTTTAGCTACAAAACCTTTTTTAAAATAACTTTTTGAGAGCCCGAAAAAATAATAGAGAAAATAGAAAATGAAAAAAACGGAAAAAATTAGATAAATATATAAAAGGATAAAATGCTGAAAGCATGGAAAATCAATAAATGAAATAACTCTGGTAAATAAATACAATGTAGAAATTGGTAATAAAATGTAGAGCAGAATATATTGTCTTCTCATCAAATTCATTCTCGTCTTTAAGAGGGGTCTTGCCATCAAATATACTGTTGTAATAACCATGAACACAGCAATTGTATAAAATAGAGCGATTAAGATTAAAATACTTGTAGTTAGAATAGGATATTGTTTATTTAATATTGTTACTAATCCCAATGCGGTAAGTATATTAAAAAAAATAGCTGTGAGCACGCTATTCCAAATTTTAGAAGGTAATTCTTTCTTAATTTCTACTATCACTGCTGTAGCCACAGAAAACTGAAAAAGATTTAACAATAAGAAAAAATGAATAAAAAGAGGGATTTCAGAGATGTCTTGATATGGGCTTGCTGCAGCTCCTTTTATACCCACCAATAAGAGCATGAAAAAAATGACAAAGATATTCCACTTTTTTATTTTCATCTCTTTAAGTACATTGGTAATCGTTGTTATATAAATGTTTTGTATATGATATTTTTACATTATTTATTTTTGTACAAACGCCGCATCAAAATTTGACACTTATGCACTGTTCAGGGCAGATTTCTACGCATTTCATACAACCATTGCATAAATCTTTAAACAAAACCTTGACTTCCCATTTGTTTACATAAGAACTCTCTTTTTTAACCGATTTTAAAACAAATATCTTTGCCGGGCATGCCTGAACGCATTTCATGCATTCGTCCGGATTTTTGCACTTATCGTTATCTATTTTAATTTTAATTTTCATATCACCATAAATTTTTGGCGGGTGTAAATTTGCGCTCAATCACCTGTATTGCATTGTTGGGGCATCCACTCATGCATAATCCGCATCCAACGCATCTTCTTATATCTATAAAAGCCTTTCCGTGGTCCACGTTGAAGAAAATAGCACCAAATTGGCATCTCGTCAGGCAGATTCCGCATCCCTGGCATTTTTCTTCATTAACTCTTGCAGCATACTCGCCCTTTAACATCGAGGTTTTTAATCCTGAAACATATCTTCCTTTATATGCCACACAATGAGCGGCTGTGCAATTACAAATTGTCGTTACGTAGGGTGCTTTACCCCAAAAAATGACGTGATAAAGTCCTTCTTTATCCCATTCTTGCAATAATCTCTCGGCTTTATTCACCGATACTTCTTCCATGTATTCATCAGGATTCGCTTTTTTGTAAAGTTCGGGAATAAGACCAAAATTCAGACAGCAATATTTTTCTTCCCCAATAATTTCCCTACATGCACATTTCATTATCGCAGGATTCTCGCAGAGTTGTAACACTTTTATCGCATCTTCTAACCCAATAACCTGCCCGCCTTCCGTTTTTTTAAGATATTTCTCCCCTAGATTTATGGCTAATTTGTTTAATATCGGTATATTTTTAAGCGATTCTATAGTTTCAAATCCGCTAATCATCTCCCCTTCATAATATCTTGCACTAACGATTTTTTCTAATATCTCTATCCTCGCTTCTCCCATCTCTTTGCTGTAATTCTTAGGGTTAAAATACCACTTATTGCCTCCACCGTGTTTCTTACAAAATTCACACATTATATTTTCTATAGTTATATCTCACATCTTATAAATACTTCCCTTCAAAAGAAGGGAAAAGCTTTTTCGCTTCTTCCCGTGTCATATCCGTCTTTAGATATTTAAGGACTAATTCGAGGTTTCTATTCTCTTTCATCAAAATAAAACTATCTATCAATGCCTCCCAATATTCATCGGTAGGCACGTCAAGCAAATCAGCGGCGACTTCAAATGTTTCTCCAAGATATTCTTCACATTTTTCCTGATACATTTTTAAGTAATCTTCTGATAAATCATTGTCTTTAATTGCATCAAATGCAGTTTCCGCCGCTCTCTTTCCAAATTCCAATGCATATCTGATTCCTTCCCCAACCAACATACTTGCCTGAGATGCAGAATCCCCTGCAACCATCAGGCCATTCGAATAGATTTTGTTTAACATTCCCCCCAATGAATATGCACCAGTATGCATCTCAAATGGTTGAGCATCTTTCACCCTTTCATAAATTGGGGATTCCTTACTTAAAAAACGGTCTTCATAATACCGTATACTCTTCTTTTCAATTTCTTCGATGGTATTTAAAACAGTTGATACCCCAACTCTTGCTCTGTCTTTACCTGTTGGAAATACCCATGCATAGCTTACTGGAACTATCTCTTTTTCTCCAACATAGAACTCTATAGCATTTGGATTCCTCACCTTATAATTGAGCATTTCATATTCAAATCCGATTCCAAGTTCCACATTCCAATTAGGAGGTATTAAACCTGCTTTTTTAGCAATTATTGCAGATGAGCCAGAACAATCAATGACTATTTTAGATTTTATCTTGTCACCACTGGCTGTTTTAACACCACAGACAAAATCACCATCCATAATGGGCTCTGAAGCACGCTCTGAGAGGATAATTTTTGTGCCACGTCTAATTGCTTGAAACGCAAGCTCTTGTAGAAAAATATGAAAATTTAGTGTGCCTCCTACAACCCTTCCAAAATCTATTTCCACTTCTCTATCGGAATGAGCTGAATAGATGTAAAATGAACTTGTCCATTGAGATATTACCCGGTCAGGCAAATTCCAGTCATCTACTACCTCTTTCCAAGTAAGTCCAGATGATTTTACAGGATATCCTATCTCAGAACTTTTTTCAACTAAAATAGTTTTCAATCCCTTTTTTGAACTGGTAATTGCTGCCCCTAATCCCGCAGGTCCCGCCCCCACCACCAAAACATCACATGTAATTACCATATCACCATCCTACCTTGTCTGATAAATCATAAGCCTTGTAGATTTCTAAATATTTCCTATAAAACAATAAGGATTTAATCGTTGAAAAAACGTTAACCCCTTTCCTAAATGGCTCCATATGCCTTGCTAACTCTCTGTTATCCATCTCTTTTAACCGGTTAAAAGCCTGCAGAAATAAAGGTGATGCAAAATCCGATTGCTTCCACTTTTTATCGTATTCTAATGGATTATCATTGATAATTGCTTCCGCTGCCATCTTCCCTGATACCATACCGGCTCTAATCCCACCCTTTGTCAGCGGATTGCTATGGCAAGCAGCATCTCCAACCAGTAGAATGTTTCCGTGCATGTTATTTCCTATACCGCCAAAGCCAACTATTCTTGTTTGCTTTGCTAAAATTTTACCCCCTATCTTTTCGCTGTCTCTGTGGTCAACAAAAGGAAACCCGACTTTGGTATTTTCACCATGCGGGAATTCCCACTCATAATCCCCTTCCCACTTCTCGTCATACTCAAAAATCAGGGTGTCATGCTCAGGTTCTTTATCCATTACATATTGGATGAAAGGTTCAGTCCTGCCTTCAATTCCGAGCTTTTTACGAATTAAAGAATTAGCACCATCCGCTGCGACAAGATATGTCGTTTTTATGATTCCTCCATCGCTCAGCTTTACTTTGGTCTCTCGTTCTTTTTCTACAAAATCAACTAAAGAATTCTGGATATATTTCCCACCTAACTTAACGTATTGATCAATGATACCTTTCAAGAAAAGAGGTCTATCGATAATATATCCATTCATCGAGGTCTCTATCTCTATGTCCCCGGGCCAATATTCACGTAACTTCCTGATCCTTTCAATGATATAAGATGGTTTAATTGGGGAAATATCTTTGAATAAGTCCTCACTTACTCCTTCCCCACACATCTCATGATAATGCAAATATTTTTGATTATCTAATCGCTCTAACAGGCAGATTTCACGTTTATTATAGTCATCTAAAAACTTAGAAAAAAAAGCTGCACTGCTACCCGCGGGTCCCGCTCCCACCACCAAGACATCGCATTTATTTTCCTTCATCTTCTTAGTGTCTCTTCAACAATACATAAAAAGGTTTCTAAAAGTCAAAGATTCTGGAGGTGAACACTAACCGGCTTCATCCCGAAAGTCGGTACA
>JAGLZV010000169.1 GCA_023131215.1 Candidatus Methanophagales archaeon
TTTATCTTTCTGAACGTTTCGGCAGTGCCTGCGTCAAGCGATGGCATAACAATGTCTGCTTCCGAAAGGTCGTCTCTTACGTCTTTTCTGTAAAGAAGCGAACCGTTTGTATCAACGGCTGTGGGTATGTCTGCTATTTCTTTGGTCTTCCTGATTAGCCAACCAAGGCTTTTACATAAAGTCGGTTCGCCTTCGCCTACGAAGGTTACAAAATCTATTTCGCTGTGGCTGCTTTCTACTTCTATTACTCTTTTGATTTCGTTCAACAACTCTTCTGGTGGGAAGAAGTCTTCACGCTGATTGGTCATGTGCGTTGTCCTGCCAAGCTGGCAGTACACACAGGAATAGTCACAGGTTTTGAATGGGATTGGACTAACGCCTAAAGAGCGACCAAGACGCCGTGATGGAACCGGTCCATAGACCACTTTCATATTGTACATCTCTAAACTATTATATGTCACATCAGATTAAACTTTAGCCTCCCTAAAAAGCAAAATAATCTTATAAGCCCCAACCACTCCACACCCGGAATAAATTCCGAGGCATCCCCTTTGCTGTATTTCGGTTCTCCCGCGTGTAAAACGTTTTTTCTCGGTATTGCAATTATATCTCCAATCTGCGTAAAAAATAAACAGAAAGCCGAGTTTTAAGCCGGTAACCCTACTTTCTCAATCATCTCCTTTGTTTCTTTTGCAATCTCTTCAGGTACTATTTCTCCTTTAATCATGAATCTTCCGTTTCCCCGACAACCATATAAGAGATTTCCTCTATCTGTGAACCTCCTGAAGATCTCCACTTAATTTGTAAGCGTCTCTCATCGATTACGGAATCATCAATCCTCAAGAAATCTTCTTCTGTTCTCTCTCTATGAATAGGTCTCTCGGTCTCTTGTACCTTAATCTCTAGCATTGCAACAATTTTGCAAGGTGGCGCCTTAAAAGGGGTTTCCGCTCCGAACTCCAGTTGATGTATACTGTTAACGGTAAAATTTGCTCCCGTTATTGCATGATCACTGAAATTAATAGTTGCATTTCCAGAACTATGACCACGGGTTATTAAAATCCCTGACAAAACTTTTAGAGCCATTTCTTATCACCTCCTTTTTAGTATTGGTATTTATATCATCACGCCCCACCTCGGCGCTCTGATGCACTTACCACAGTACCCTTCTTATAGGACAAATCCCCGTGCATCTCGGATCCATTAAACTGTGGTTTTTTCATTCGGTACACACCCTCCTATATTTAAGCCCCATCCTCGCCACCCCCGAATGAAGAGGCTGTCCCACAATTTAAAATCTCAACAAAAAGAAGTCCAAATAGAGCTTTATATTGGAAAATAAGCTCTTGGTTTTGGAAAATATCTAATTATGGGACAAGCTCTGAATTGCGGGGCATCCGTGTGTTTTATTCCCCCGTTCTCAAAGGATATGATGCCACTAACAATCCTGCGAGTGCGAGTTCAAATCCAGGTATTCCTTCTTTTTCCCCTTGGACGTGTAGGTATGGGTGTCAACTTACGACTTAGGACTCACGCTGATCGTCATTCTATCTACATTGTTTCCCTCGTTGCTTTCGGCCACTTCTTCTGCGGAATCAACAACGACTTTGGTAGTAAGACGGCCGTACCAACTGCGGTATCCATCATAGGTGCAGGTGAGGATTCTTCCACCTCGAGCTGCCAAACTATCCACCCGCCAGGTACATGCTGGTGCTGTAAAGTTTTCGCCAGCCCACCACTGCACGGTGAAAGCCTCTGATCTGTCAGTCCCCTTATTATAAACGCCAATCCGAACAGATACAGGACTACCTTGGAGTGGAGTGGACGGGTCTAAGGAGAACTCGCTGACGAACAACTCGGGCAAAAGCGGTGTTGTACCAACGAGCACTTCCACAGTAGCATCAATACTTCCAGCGTCATTCGTGGCTGTTAGGGTGTAAGTGGTGGTTTTTGTAGGTGATACCACTTTTGTGTCCGTTAATCCCACGTTTCCTATTCCAGGGTCTATGTTAACATTTGAAGCATCAGAAACGCTCCAGCTTAATGTGGCGCTCTCATCAGGTTTAATCTCGCTCGGACTTGCCTTGAAGTATTTAATTACTGGTTTGTCTGGTGGTTCAGGTTCCGGTGGTTCAGGTTCCGGTGGTTCAGGTTCTGGTGGTACGGGCTCCGGTGGTTCAGGTTCCGGTGATTCAGGTTCCGGTGGTTCAGGTTCCGGTGGTACGGGCTCTGGTGATGTAGGCTCTTGACCTGGTAAACTCCAAAGTCCTGCTAGAAATGTGGATATTGCAATAATAGCTACAATTATTGTTAAAACTGCAGCAATATCACTTAGTCTCATTCGACATCACGCATTCTACAGAGTTTTTCTATATATAAACTTTTCGATTCTTTCTTTTTTCTTTCCATTTTATACGAAGTCACTATACCCCGTACTTAAGTACGAGGCCTGCACTTAAGCACGAGGGCGTATGACTTAAACTACGGATACGTTTAAGGTATATATATGTTTTTCGATTTTTTCCCCGTCATCTCATTTTTGAGATGTACACACCACCTCCTTAAAAAGTTTAGTATAAAGAGTTATATAACCAGTTTTGTGTGCCTCTTGTTTCTCCTCATCTATCACAACTACCGGGATAGCATCATCCATTTTACCATAACAATACCCTCTCTGCCCCGAAATATACTTCTCTACCACTTCCCACCCATGTCCCACCGATCCATGATAGCAACTCGGAGCCCACAGATGGTCAGGACACCACTCCTTAAGATGCGAGAATCTATCCCTCAATAGCTTACTACTCCTCCCCTTTATCCGCTTCGCTATCCAGCTTACAGAATATTTCGGCGGATATTTTATAAAAAGATGGACATGGTCAACATTCACAGCCAGGTCTATAACCTCAATATCGAGCTCTTTGCAGGTTTCCTTGATAATTTCTTCCGCCGCTTCCACAACTTCCCCCTCCAATACCTTCCCGCGATACTTAGGCGAAAAAACTAAATGGTCTGTTAGTAGTGAAACCGTATGTCTGTCATGCCTGAGGTCATGCAATCCGGACATCGTGGGCTCGGTAACGATGAGTGCGAGGTCCGCGCCGGTCAAGGACGCAATTACCGGACAGCCGATGCCGGGCGCTCCGTCAATCAGAATGAGTTCTCGTTGTTCTTTTTCTGCAACCTGCTGTGCGTGGTTTCTAACATCTGTGACCAGCTTTCCAGACGTTTCTTCTGCGATATTTAGCTCAGCATGCGCCATTGTGCCATATTCAGTTTTTGATATGAATGTATAACCGGAAACACGCTCTTTAAGCGTAAGTGCCTCCTGCGGACACGCATACACACAAGCGCTGCAGCCCTCACAACGTGCGGGATTGACCGCATAACCTGATTCTTCGGTCA
>JAGLZV010000017.1 GCA_023131215.1 Candidatus Methanophagales archaeon
ATGCGAAGAAAGAGCTGAAAAAGGAACATGATGCATTTGTTCTTTATTTTGGCAGGGAAGACACGATATTCAAATCAAAGAAGGAATGTGAAAAGGCAATTAACAAGTTCTCAAGATGGTTTTTGTTTGAATATGTATCTGCGACTGGAGAGGGAGGAAAGACAAAGACAGCAGCAGAGATATACGAAGAGAAGTATGGAGAGAAAACAAAGCCTGAAAGGACGAAATTACCCCGTTCATTCGCTGGAGCAGGAGATATTGGTGCGGTAAGCGATCCTGAGTATGGTATTTCTTTTGTGCGAGAGTATGGTTTTTTGAAAAGAGTTTTTGAAATGGGTGCGGATAATGAGATAGAAGAGAGGAAGGAGAAGCTGAAAGGAATTTTATTAAACGAGGAGAGGTTTATTTTAAAGAAATTGATGAAAGGTAAGGAGAGAAATACGGTAAAAATAATAAATAAGGTTTTTGATGCAGGTCTTGGCATGGATGCGAGAGAAGAGGAAGTAGGGGTTTTTATGGGAGAGTTGAGAGAGGATTGGAGTGAGGTATAAGAGGCTGTCCAACAATTCAAAATTAGAGCCCCAACCACGCCACACCGCTTTGAAAAGCGGTGCATCCATGCCTGCAAAGCGCTTTGCTTTCGGTATCTCAGCGAGCTTTTTGAGCCATTCTTTATTTTTTCCCATGCTCACATCCATTATTTTTCAATTCCTTTTATCACTCTTCCTTCTTCACATGCACTCCATTGTTCAGCGATTACCAGAATAACCATATTAATATTAGGATTAGCATACAAGTCCCAAATAAAAATCCAAAAACTGTCAGGATTACCACTACGGGTACCCATTCCCCTACAAACAACCAGCTGAGTAGAACTACAAGAAAATAAATTGAGATGAGAAGACCGAGAGTAAGGCGGAGGGAAAATTTCTTTTCAGTCAGGTAAGAAGGTGGTCTCTTCCATTCTTCACTCATTATTTGACTTTCCCCGGAAGATATTGTCTCAGCACCAATTCTATCTCTCTGAGCTTGCTTTTGGGAATTGGCAGGTCAATCTTTTCCTCTCCCTCTATTTCAACCTCCAGCTTAGCACCGACAAGTTTCTTTTTCACTTTTACAGATTGGATACGGTCATACGGTAGCTCGAAGCTCTCAGGATGGAGGTGTAAGATCTCCTCAGGCATCTTTCCTTTGAATTGGGCCCTTCGCTCATTTTTTAATTTTAACCACTTATGCATCGCTTGGAAAGCCGCCGCCACATCCCACTTAGAAAGCTCAGCCGTGCTGAAGATAACTGCCGCTATAATCCGCCGATCAGTAAAAAAGATGTCATAGCGAGCTCGTTCCCGACCTACGCGAATTCCAGGTCCAACCGATTGCATCCTCGGTGGACCCCGAGACTCATCCTCCGCAACAAGTACAATTTCCTCCATTTTTTCTCGCTCCTTTCTTTTTCCTTAGCCTCATCTCCTTTTTATTTTTTGTCATTCATAAACTCACCCTGTTTAAAGTCACTATACCCCGTACTTAAGTACAAGGCCTGTACCTAAGCACAAGTCCAGATGACTTAAACAACCTTTTTATCACAAGTTTATAAAAGCTTTTCGATTTTTTATTTTTGATGTTTTTCGCCAAAAAGTTTGTTATAAAGCGATATGTACCAGGTTTTGTGCGCTTTTTCCTTTTCCTCATCTACCACAACTACAGGTACAGTATCCGCTTTCTCATAACTATACCGCTCCCCTCTCCCTTCTCCCCGCTCCCCTCGTATGATGTCCTTTTTCTCTAACCCCTTCTGTCCCGATATATACTTCTCCACCACCTCCCACCCATGTCCCACCGAACCATGATAACAAGATGGCGCCCCTAAATGCCCCGGGCACCATTCTTTAAGCACTGGAAATCTATCTCTCAACATCTTACTACTACTCCCCTTTATCCGCTTCGCTATCCAGCTTACCGAGTACTTCGGGGGGTACTTAATGAAAAGATGGACATGATCAACATTCACCGCCATGTCTATAACTTCAATATCGAACTCTTTGCATGTTTCCCTGATAATCTCCTCCGCCGCTTCAGCAACTTCTCCCTCCAATACCTTTTCTTAGAAAGAAAAGCTTTACCAAAAGAACTTATTTGTTTTTCTTTTAGCACAGGTTTTCTTTTTGTAAAAAAGAAAAAGTGTTGTGTAATCTGTGGTTATATAAAAAGAGCCCATTTTCACTCCACCTTAACTTTTTCTTTCTTCCCCTTCTCTTCCTTACCTTCGAGTTCTCCTTTATACTTCTCCAGGAGCTCTATTTCCTTCTCGACGACCTTATTTATCGCTTTCAACGCGCTTATTCTCAGTTCTATAAGGTCTGAGGCGAGTTTCGATGGTCCGGGGAGGTAGTCCTCAAGAGATTCCGCTAAGCCCCCAACTACGTCAACCGCCACCCGCAGAGGAATAAGAGTTGTTCCTGCAAGAACCTTCACCGCCCTGACCAATTCTTCTTCCTTATCCTCACTCATTGTCCCTCCCATTTTATCTTTCATCAATGAAATAGATGTGAAGTTCACCATTTAAAAGTTTTGCACTATCCAACTTCATTATATGTGCGATTGTTGGGAGAGGAATGAAGTTTCTAACTTCTCCTATATCCGTTGAAATAACCACGGATAAATCCTCACCCGCTCTTTCCACCTCGCACACGTCCTTATACTTGCTTGCAAAGAGTGGGGGTAGGGGAACTACCACTTCCAAACCATGATTTGACCACATCACTTTAATCGCCTTACCCTCGAAGTAAACTTCGGCGGGGTCTTCGTCTCCGAACAATTCATCCCCAAGCTCTGATAGAAGCCTCACCCCCTTAACTTCAGACTGAAATAGCCGCAGCCTTTTTATTGGCAGCGGATGAAATGCCGCTTCTGCTTCAGTCAAATATTTTTCCTGTGCGTTCTTCCAGCCCTTGAAATATGAATCGCTGACCTTTTCCGGAATCACCTTATTCATTATCGCAAGGTCAACGTTTATATCGTAGAGGTTTGCAAGCAGGTGCGTTCTTCTCAGGTTCTGTATGCTGAACGCATCGGGATTGGCAATCAACCTTAAACTTGTGACTTCTCTGTCAACTATTATGTTTTTAAGCCTTCCAAGAATCTCCATTAACTCGATGTCTTCACTTATAACTTCCTTGCTTGGCGTTGGCAGACCAACTATCGGCTCTACCACTTTAGCGATATTTACAAGAGGCGCAACCAATTTAATCAGTTTCGCAGCAGTGGAGCCGAGGAGAGTAGGCAAGTAAATGTTCTTAAGCGCTTCTCCAGATGGCACGGTGTCAAGCACGATCACATCGTAGTTATTCGATTCGACGAACTCAACCACCTTTAGCAATGAGATGAACTCAGTCATGTTTGGCAGTGCTGCTATTTCGTATGCCAGCACCTCATCCAGCCCTTTTGACTTGAACAGAGACACGATGTATTCCTGTATAACACCGTATTTCTCTCTGACTTCTCTTATCGGGTCTACCTGGATAGCCCACAGCTTGTCCCTGCCACTGATTTCAGTTGGGGTATGTTGAATCTGCATTTCGAACGCATCGGAAATCGTGTGTGCGGGGTCTGATGAAATAACCAGTGTCTCGTAGCCCAACTCAGATAGTTTCAAGGCGGTTGCACAGGAGATAACCGATTTACCGGACCCCCCTTTACCCGTGTAGAAGATGACTCGCATTTTTCGCTCTATGCAAGGTTAAGTTTTTATTTTTATTAAATCTTTTTATACTAATTTTAATTAGGACTAATCATGATTAGTAGATTTATTGATAGGGAAGAGGAGATTTCGCTATTAGAAGCGGAGTGGGAGAAAGAAAAAGGGAGGTTAATTGTTCTCTACGGAAGACGAAGAATAGGCAAGACAAGACTTTTAATGGAATTTGTGAAGACAAAGAACAGGAGGGGGATATTGTATATTGCGGAAGAATCTTCTGCTCTGATTCAGATAAATGGACTGAAAGAGAAGATTGCCGAATTTTTAAACGACCCTTTGCTCAGAACACTTGAAATAAGGGATTGGGAACAGCTTTTTGGATATTTAGCGAAGAATATGCCTGAAGACCGATTTTATCTCATAATAGATGAATTCTCATATCTCATCAGAAGCGATTCCAGAGTACTCAGTGTGTTGCAAAAACTGTGGGATACGAAGTTCTCTTCCTCTTCTGTTTTTATCGTTCTCTCAGGCTCTATGCTTGGACTAATGAGCGAAAAGGTGCTTTCATACGCATCACCGCTTTATGGACGGAGGTCACGAGATATTTTGCTGATGGGGTTGCCGTTCGAGTATGCAAAAGAGTTTGTCAGACTGCCTTTCAAGGAAGCACTGCAGCTCTATTTGATAATTGGAGGTATGCCGGAGTATCTGCAGAAAGCTTCTGAATACCGAAACCTCGCGGAATTTCTCAAAAGGGAGTTCTTCAGCAAGAACGGGTACTTTTACCGGGAGCCTTATTTCATCATTTCGCAGGAGTTCAAAGAACTCAAGACTTATTTCTCCATTCTCAATGCCCTTGCTTATGGTTATACAAGACCTACGGAGATAGCAAATTTTATAGGCATGGAAACGAGAGGCATCTACCCATATCTTGAGAATCTGCTCATATTGGGTTTTATAGAGAGGCAGGTTTCCATGTTTGGCAGTCCAAAAAAGGGGATATATTTGATACGGGACTGCATCTTTGATTTCTGGTTCAACTTCGTGTTCAAGCACCGAGAAGAAATAGAAATGGGTACTTTTAGATTAATCGAGGGAGAAAAAAACACTTACGTGGGCAAAAAATTTGAGAGCTTTGTCAGGAATGAGATTTTTCGGTTTCTGCTTCCGTTCGAGTTTGAGAAGATTGGCAGGTGGTGGCATAAGGGTGAGGAGATAGACATAGTGGCGGTAAATGATAAAAGGACGCGGATAGCTTTCTTTGAGGTAAAATGGGGGAGGTTGAGCTACCGGGAAGCCGAGAGGCTATTAAATGCGCTTAGGGATAAGGCAAAGCTTGTTGATTGGCATGTGAAGGGTGAAGATAAGCAGGAGCATTATGGCATTATAGCGGAGAGCATTGAAGGTAAAGAAGAACTCCGCAACCAGGAGGGGTTTATGGTCTATGATTTAGAAGACCTGAAAGCTTTGTTTCATGATGCTGGATACAGGATACAAGTTTAGGGATGCGTCTTCTTGCATCTTGCACCTTCAATTATTTTCTTGTTGTATATAAAGTATAACTTCCTTCTATTTAAGACACTGATTTACGCGGACTTATTTAAGTTTGACATTGTTGATTTTTATCGTCTATCTGTGTTAATTAAGCCCTTTCAGGGCTTGCGGGGACGTGGGCAGAGCCCACGAGCGTTAATCTGTGTCAATAATTTATTTTAAAAATCTGTGTAATCTGAGGGGTTATAAAAAGGAGCTAAAAAAATACCGTAACTTTATAATCTTATAGAACATTGTGAGTCCGTCCTTAAAAGAATTCACTTTTGTTCCCGCACCTCCTTTGTGCTCGCACAAGCATTTCTGTATCCCAGAACCAGTGTTCATCCTTTATTTCGTTCAAGAAACGCATTAAGGCATCTTTTCGGAAGGACTTGAACCCGCATTGATGGTCTCTTATCTTAGACCGCAGGATTTTTCTTACGAGGAAATTAAAAACCTTGCTCATCGCAGCTCGCTTAAAAGACCTCTTTACTTCGCTTTCTTTTAACATTCTCGACCCGGTTGCGAAATCGTATTTCTCTTCTTCTATCGCTTCTATCAGCGGTTTCAAGTGTTTCATATCAGTGGAGAGGTCAACGTCGAGGTAAGCCAATATTTCACCGGTAGCGAGTTTAAAAGCGTGATTAAGCGCTTTCCCTCTGCCCAATCTCGCTTCACTGTGTACGTGCTCGACGACTGAAGTTTCAGCTTCTATTCTGCTTGCTATTTCAGCCGTGCCATCTGTGCTTCCGTCTTCTGCGATGATTATTTCAAAGGACGAAGTAAATTCAGCTAAAGCTTTCCGTGTCTGATTCACCGCATCCTCTATCCCTTCAGCTTCGTTATGCGCTGGGAGCACAACCGAGATTTCTGTTTTTTTCTTCGTGCAACACTTTTTATTTTTTATTTATTCATTCTTCCCAGCGAAGTTTAATCTTCTCACCCTTTAAGAAGTTCGCGTCAAATCTATCCAAGGCATCAACCCTACCAAGGATAGATGGGACATCGTTTGAGTCTGCGATTGCAACTGGAGCCATGAACTCTAAATTACCGATTCTCACCTTTATTTGATGAACGTATGCCACCAGGATTGTTCCGGGAACGACACCCTTAATCTCGGCGTATTTGCCTGTTGTTATGTCCTTAACCAGTGTCTCGCCGATATACCTTGGCAACACGCAAAAATCAGCACCCGTATCAGCCAGGACCTCATCTATGGTAATCCAATCGCTTACCAGTTCCGAAAGGGCATTCATCTTGATGCGTGGTCTCTTTACAGTGTCCAATACATCACTTTCCTCTTCCACGTATGGAAATTCCATCTCCATTTCAACACACCAGGATCTTTTCCTTTGTTCGCCACGCTATCGCTATCTCTTTCCCAGGATTTTGTTTTCGGATTTCGAAATATTTCTCTTTTGGATTCCGTCCTTCCCAAACCACCTTTCCATCAACCTTTATGACATATCCAAACCTCTCTTCCATTCCAAATCACTGTTTTAATTTTTATCTTCTTTATTTAAATACCCTTCGCTTTTCTAAGAATAGTTTGAAAGATTTTTCCTTGCATTTTCTTCCACGAGCTTTATCACTTCTTTTAGAGGCATTTTCAGCTCCGTCGCAACTCTCTTTGCATCCTCAAATTCCGCAGCCACGTTTAGCAAATTACCTTTCGCATCCCTGCCTATTTTTACGCCTACTTCCTTTTCTGCACCTTTTATTCTCACTTTCACCTTCCTCTGTTCTCTATTTGCAATGAACCGGTGTTTTACTTGCATAACGCGAACACCTAACGAGCCGGTCTCTTCCATTATTCGAAGTGCTATTCGAGCGACATCTTGCGGTGCCGTAATCACTTTGATAATGTGTCCACTCCTGCCTTTTTTCATTTGCGCAGGCAAGATAGCCACATCCTTCGCACCTTCCGCCATGAGAATTTCTGTCAGATTGCCCAGCACTTCTCCAGTAACATTGTCAACGTTGGTCTCCAGCACTTCCACCTCGTCTCTTAACAAGGATACCGATTCCTCAATTTCACCTACGCTTGCTCTTAACACATTAGGCGCGGGTAAGTCCTTGGTTCCTGCGCCGTAGCCTGTTTTTTCGATGCGCATCTGAGGTAAAAAAGGTTCAGAACGTTGAACAAAATGGGCAAATATCGCTGCACCTGTCGGCGTAAGCAGTTCAGAAATGGATGCAGAAGCGAAAGGACCACCTTGATATAACAAAGAAGTATGCCGCAATATTTCAACCGTTGCAGGTGCAGGCACAGGTAAAAGCCCATGCTCCGTGTCCACAAATCCACTGCCTACTGAAATTGGTGTGCTTATAATAATATCAGCATGAATGTCCAAAAAAGCAGTACTGCTCCCCACCAGGTCGCCTATTGTGTCCAGAGCGCCTAATTCATGAAAAGTTAAGCTATCCTTCGGTTCCCCATGCACTTTCGCCTCGGCATTCGCTATTCTTTCAAATACGCTCACCGAGTTCTGTATTATCTCTTTGCTCAATCCACTGTCTTCTATTGTTCTCATAATAGCCTTATACGAGTTTACGCTTCTCTTTCTTTCGGCACCTTTTTTACTTTTGCTCTTACTCACGAACTCCACTTTTTTAGCCACTATCCCTCGCTTTTTTACTTCTTTTACTTCCAGTTCGAGGTCAAAAACAGAAATTGTATCTCTTATCTTCGATTCATCCACACCCAAATCCAGTAGACTGCCAATGACCATGTCGCCAGAGGCACCTGAGAAAGGTTCGAAAACTAATGCTTTCATCTTGATTATAAAAATACTGAACTAAGAAAAAGGTATTTATATAGCATAGATTACACAGATTTTAAAATTTTCATTAACGTCATCGCATTCTTTGGTGCATAAGCTTCGTAGTCATTGTTAAAATAGCAATAGATTTCTTTACAGTTTTTTGCCGTTGCTCCTTTTATTTTAGCTGCCCATTCTTCCAGTTCCTCGCGGGAATAATCGTGCCTGTACCACGCTTCGACACCATGAAATCTTATATAAGCAGTATCACTTGTAACGACAAAATCGTCAGGCAGAGAATTTTTCAATGTCTGTTCAAATTCAAAATCCCACCGAATTTTGAGCAGATGCCGTCTCGCAAAAGTATCCTATCGCAGGGATAAAATCTTTCTTTCGCGACAAAGTTCTTGGAATAGCACATTTATTGTTCTGTATTTTGACCGCGAAAGCCTTCTCAATTATCCTCTCATCTCCTTTGACTAAAATCTCTTCACCCTTTCGTAAGGGATTGGTGATGAGGAAAGCGACCAAATCGTATTGCTTCTCCTTACACAAGTGCTCCATTTCCGATTTAATATCCTCTTCTTTTGCGCCTATCTCATCCTCATCCAAGACCATTATTTGACCCACACCAACTTTTTTCGTGCCCAGCAGATATTCTTTAAAATCGTGAAGCAGGATTTCTCTGGCGGATTTTTCCTTAATGTTTATACTCGCGGTTAAAAGTTCTTTGCCGTATTCTTCAAT
>JAGLZV010000170.1 GCA_023131215.1 Candidatus Methanophagales archaeon
ACATCGGCATCCACAACAGCCACTTTTAGCCCTTGCTCATAAAACCTGTTTGCAATAGAAGTGACGGTGTAAGTCTTTCCCACATCTACGCCGCCAAGCATGAACAAGGTTAACGGCTTTTGCCCTTGCCTTATCTCTTCCTTCACTTCTTCAATAGCCCTTAAGTCCATAGTGAAAAATTTTGTCCCCCTACCCTTAAAAAATACAAACTCCAAGCACCAAATTCCAAATAATTTTTGGATTTGTTTGTGGTTTGGTGCTTAGGATTTGAGATTTTTCAAGACAACTTATGCGGGGGGCGTGATTTGAACACGCGGACTCCTACGAGACAGGGTATCTTCACAACTTAGGATTGGAGGACCAAACTTTAGCTGTCCTTTGGTTTTTATTCTCTGATGCTTTATTATAGCCAATTATAATGGCTTTTTCTTCCTTCTCCAGATTTCTTAAATGCCTTCTAACTGTTGAAGCAGAGAGGTCAAGGCCATAGGCAATTTCACGGACAGTCATGGCTTTATCTTTCAATAGCTCTAATACTTTTATCCTCGTTTCCCCTCTTCCCCCTCTTGTTTTCCCGCTATTTGCATCCCTTAGCACATGGCGAAACATTTTATCCTGCTCTGGGTCTGGTAAAGGTCCAATTTCTAGATATATTTCTTCTCTTTTTTCTGCGTCAAAACTAACGCACCACATTGTATGTGTTTTGTATATTTTTGTTCTCAGTGGGTGAACTAATCCCCATGCATTTGCTACTTCCCAGAGGTGACGAGCGTTTTCTTGACTGGAATATGCGACTACTATGGTTCCATCTGCGCCTATATAACCCTCATCAACTATTGCCTGCCCTACGATAGCCATCGCCACATTTTTATCCATCCTCGCTCGTTCTAATAGCCCTCTCATCCTATCTCCTCCTAAGTTGCTCCTAAGCCCTGCGCCTTTTCCTAACTCAGCAACCCCCGCATTAATTTTATTCGCTTACATTAAAAAGTCTCTTATTAAGAACTTAAACCTCTGAATTACTAAAATAAAGCTTCTTCGGACTACACCTAATTCAACTGTCCAGCTTAGCTAATATTAGTCCCTACTTATGTGCTAATTGCCAATTGTGGATATCTATGGTTCTAAGCTTGCTGAGGTCAAACTGCTCCTCAAGCTTGCATAAGAGTATCTGAAATGCATCATCAACTAGCCAGCACTTCCTGATTTTGCACATGAATTCAAAATACTGATTACAATTTTCGCTTTATGTTCGTTTCATTTCACGAAATTTACTTACTTATTAATCGCTTCTCTTTCCTCTCTACTTTTATCTCCTCTATCCACGTATGCGGGTAATTTCCCGTTTCGTCCTTCTCCTCCGATTTCACCATGTCCCAAATCGTGAGCAATGCTACAGATAGACCATGTAGTGCATCCATCTCTACACCTGTCTTTCCAACCAATTTCACAGATACTGCCGCTTTTATATCACTCTCACCTATCGAAAAATCAACCTTTATAGCTTCAATATTTATTGGATGGCATAGAGGGATCATATCAGGCGTTTTTTTCACTGCTAATATTGCTGCGGTTTCTGCACACCCGAGCACATCCCCCTTCTTTATATTCCCTCTTTTTATCTTCTCAACAGTGCTTTTTTTCAATTTTATGCTGCCAGAAGCTACTGCTATTCGCTCGACATCTTCTTTCTCGCTTATGTCCACCATGACCATGCTTACGTCATGCCGATGCATTGTTTCCCTTCAAGCTGGCCAGGCACCATAATATATCTCCAGCCCTAATACCACAGCACCAATAAAGATGCCAATGAGCAGTATCGTCTTCGGCGACAGCTTAACCGCAGACTCCTCCACGTCGTAATACCGCATCAACCCGGCAGAGGACATAAGCCCACGCTCTTCGCCTCTTCCTCTCCCTCCTCCTTTCTTCGTTTTCTTCGTTGCTTTTCTTTTTGCCATGTTCTATTACTTATTTTACTTACGCTTTATTTAATAAGTGAAATATATATTTCTAAAGTTTAATGGATGGGAGATTATGCGCAGAAGCTCACTCTTCCTGTAATTCCAGAGAGGTAATTGAATCCCACTCTACTACCTTCTTCACTCTACTGTCGCCTAAAATAATCAAATCCTCATCGAATACATCACGTATTCTCCCTGCAAACTCTGCTGTCTTCGTTGTAATATAGATGTAGGGAAATTTCTCGAGCTCCTTCTTCCAGATTTAACTATATATCGCCCTATAAGAATAATTAAGAGATAAACAGGGAAAAAAATAATGAGAGTCGAATACGCCATAGAGAGCCATATATCGCCTAAATAGCCGTTTAACAGGAGAAAAAGACCAATAGGTGTAAAACCCCCTAAAAATCCGCTTATAAACTTCAAGAGGATTGTCCTCCCCTCTTCTGAGGATCCTATTTTTTCAAACCTCGATATACACTCGTTGACAAATTTGTTGGATCTTAAAAGTTTAATCCACATCTTCCTTCTCTTCTTTCTTTCTCTCCTTTCAGACCCTTTAGTTAAGATGCGCTTAATCAAAAAAGCCACTACTGCAATAACTACCCCACCAACAATATATGTGAGATTTGCAATCATAATTTCATATAGTTCCATAGTTAATAAGAAAATGTAATAAATTATCTATTATAACATTTATTGAAATCGGGAGACCACAGGTGAACTGATAAAAACCGTTTGAGGGGCTACCTAATTATCACCACTTTCATGCCCGCAACATCGAGAATATCTCCCTCACTTTTACTTTCGCTTGTACTCTTGCATACCTCCACCTTTGTTGCCGTTGCATTCTCTATATCCTCGGTATCCAAACCTTCCATATCTACGTATATCTCTATTTTATCTAAAGGTGCATTTAGCGGAACGCCTCGCTCAGATTTATAATTTCTAACTGCTCGGACAATATCAGCGATTAAGTCGCCCTCCTGCTCCGCTTCTGAGTCAATCATATCCGGCTTTACCTCCGGCCATTTCTCCTTATGCACACTCCTTTCACCTTCCTCTTCTGCGATGTAGGAATGCATCTCCTCGGCATAAAAAGGAATGAAAGGTGCAAGAAGTATGGAAAGTGTCTTCAGCGTTTCGTGTAACGCGTATTTAGCCGATTCCTTTCCTTCCTCTCCTAACCGCCCATACAACCTCGACTTCACCAGCTCTATGTAATCATCTGCAAGCACGTTCCATGCAAAAGCCCTGATGCTTTTCATCGCTTCGTCGAACTTGAAATTCTCCATCGAATAAGTCACCGACAGGATGAGTTTGTTCAGTTTTGAGAGCAGCCATTTATCAACAACTCTCGGATTCTTTTTTTCTTTGGTAAAGCTTTCTTTTTCAAAGAAAGGTTTTAAGTGAATCATAGAGAATCTAAGGATGCTCCACAATTTCTGCATGAATTTACTCGCTGCTACTATATCCTTCCATCGGAATTGTACATCCGAGCCCACGGCACCGCCAATTGCCGCCCACTGCCTGAATACATCCGCACCATGCTTTTGAATCACCTCGTCCGGTGAAATGGTATTATTTCTTGATTTGCTCATTTTATACCCATCCTCACCCAATACCATCCCGTTTATCAAGATAGTGCGCCAGGGTATTTTTTTAGTAAGGGCGATGGAACGAAGGATGGAGTAGAAAGCCCAGGTTCTTATGATGTCATGTCCTTGCGGTCTTAGTTCTACAGGGAATTCAATCCCTGATGGCCTTCCGGCATTAAGGTCCCATTCGGCAGCCCAAAGAGCAGTTAGCGAGGAGTCCATCCAAGTATCTAATACATCTTTCTCGCCTTCGAATTCGGTACCGCCACAATTAGCACAAGGCGTATTCGGGCTTGTTATCACTGGGTCCACTGGTATTACATCTTCGGAGGCTCCCTTCACTGCACCACATCTTTTGCAATACCAAACCGGAATAGGCACGCTGAAAATCCTTTGGCGGGATATACACCAGTCCCATTCCATGGATTCAACCCAGTTTTCCAATCGAATGAGGAAATGCTCCGGATACCATTTTATTTCCTTCGCCGCATTTATTATCTCCTCCTTATTCACACGCACAAACCATTGTCTTGTAGAAATGATTTCAATTGGCGTTTTACATCTCCAGCAAACACCCACATTTTGTTTTATTCTTTCACGTCTCTTAAGCAACTCTTTTGCATTCAAATCTTCTATTATCTTCTTTTTGCATTCTTCTACGCTTAACCCCTCATATCCTATTGCGATTTCTGTCATCCGCCCTCTTTCGTCTATTGAAGCCTTTAAAGGGAGTTTATGCAATTTCCACCATCTTACGTCTTGCCGATCACCAAACGTGCAAATCATCACAACTCCAGTTCCAAACTCGGGGTCAACGCTTTCATCTCCATATACCTTCACCGTATGCTCAAATATCGGGACTTCCAGCTCTTTACCCACGATGCTCTTATAGCGCTCGTCATCAGGATGCACAGCCACGGCAACACAACTCGCAAGCAGTTCTGGTCTCGTAGTTGCAATTTCTACATACTCCGCTTCTTTTTCCATACCAACCTTCCTGAACAGTATATAATTCAAATAGGCATCTCTATCTTCATATTCAACCTCTGCGAAGGCGATTGCAGTTTCACATCTGGGACACCAGTTCACAGGATGCTCTGCTTGATATATTAGCCCCTCACGATACATCTTTAAGAATGAAAGTTGAGTATATCTTTTATAGCGGTCGTCCATCGTAACATACTCTTTGCTCCAGTCTATGGACATGCCAAGCCGCCTCATCATTCCCTTCATCTGCTCTATGTTCGAGCTTGTAAGTTGTCTGCAAAGATCCCTGAACTCTTGCTTGCTTATCTGATGCCTGGATATGTCGTGTATCTCTTCTACTTTTACCTCTGTCGGCAGTCCATGACAGTCCCACCCTTGTGGAAACATCACGTCGTAATCCCGCATTCTTTTGTAGCGTGCAAGGAAATCAATGTAGCACCAGTTTAATGCATTACCGATATGGAAATCGCCGGTAGGGTAAGGTGGTGGCGTATCTATGATATAAGGCACCTTGTCCGAAGACGCCTCGAAATAGTACATCGAATCGTTCCAGCTCTCCAACCATTTCCTCTCTATTATCTCAGGTTTGTATTTCTTTTCCATTCCCATCCTCTCTTTGATTCTCTTTTATTAGATTACTTTATTTGCTTTTA
>JAGLZV010000171.1 GCA_023131215.1 Candidatus Methanophagales archaeon
TTATTAACTGAAGTACTTGAATGCATGGGGCTGAAACTGGATATGCTCACCTTATACAACATTTATCTCGGCCAAGGATGCGATCCTAATGTTAAGCGGGAGAGGTTGATGGAGCGATGGGTTACTTAACCGAACACGCATGGAGTGCCTTTTATAACCACAAGATTACACAGATTTTCACACAAACTTTCTTTTGAAAAGAAAGTTTGATCAAAGAAACAACTATTTTTGCTGAAACTTTTTTTTTCAAAAAGTTTTATTCGATAAAAACCTTGACTAAAAATTTTTCTTTTAGCACAGGTTTTCTTTTTTCTAAAAAGAAAAAGTGTAATGAAAGCGTTAGCGTTGTTATCCGGCGGCTTGGATTCGATATTGGCAACTAAGCTTGTCTTAGACCAAGGTATAGAAGTTGTAGCACTGAATTTTATCCTGCCTTTTGCAGTGGAAAAAGAGGATTATGCGGGTGAAGTGGCAAAGAGGTTTGGAATACCGCTTGTAAGGGTAGAAGCCGGTGAAGAATACCTCGACATGGTAAGAAATCCCAAGTATGGTTACGGCTCAGGAATGAACCCCTGTATAGATTGTCGTATTTATATGCTGCGAGAAGCGAAAAGGATTGCGAAAGAAGTGGGTGCAGATTTCATCTTCACTGGCGATGTTCTTGGTGAAAGACCCATGAGTCAGCATCGGAAAGCATTGGAACTCGAGGAAAAAGAAGCGGGATTAGAAAAAATGGTTTTGAGACAGCTATCTGCAAAACTATTGCCTGAGACGATTCCGGAGCGTGAAGGTTGGATAGACAGGAGCAAGCTTTTGGATATAAAGGGAAAGAGCAGAAAGCCTCAGATTGCACTCGCAAAAGAGTTGGGCATCCCGGAGGATTATCCCTCTCCGTCTGGTGGTTGTCTCTTGACCTACAAGGAATTTGCATCGAAGGTCAGGGATTTGTTCGAGCATAAGTATAAGGAAAAAGTGTCAATGAGAGATGCGAGGTTACTGAAAATAGGCAGGCATTTCCGGGTTGCTACGTCCAAAATAATAGTAGGAAGAAATGAAGCAGAGAATAAGCTTCTATTGGATTTGAAGAGTCCAGAGGATTATGTTTTTGAAGTGCCAGGTTACGGAAGTCCAATAACGATTCTGGAAGGTTCTAAGAGCAAAGAAGCGATTGAAGTCGCAGCAAAGCTGACTGCAAGATATTCTGATGCGGGTGCGGGCACCGAAAGGAAAGAGGTGTTGGTGGAATACGGAAATGAAGAAAGGAAAAACTCTATAATCGTTTTGCCTCTGGATGAAAATGAGGTTATTCGTTTGAGGGTATAAAAAGAAAAAAAGGGAAAAATTTCCCGCTTTTATTTTTTATGTTATTCTCTCTTCTTACTCTAACTTTATCGCCGGTATCCAGTCGGTGTATTCTTTACCATTTGCATCAGTGAATTTAGTGCAGTTTATCCATCCATTTGCTGTTGCCAGTGTCTTATTATGATGAATCTGCGGATAAGAGCCTGTGCGAATAGTGTAGTTGTATGTTTCGTTTTCGTGTAAAGTGAAAGGCACGTCAAATTCTATGCAATGATAATCGCTTGCCCCCTGGTAACCATTCCAGGTGCCATTCGCTATCTCTATTTCCGTTGTTGCATTAAAGAAAGCAACAGATTCTGAATGCCCGCCTGTGCCTGCGCAGGAATATGTGTAAAGCCTGGATACATTGTATATTGTCACATTTGGCGTTATTGTGCCATTATGCGTGCCGAAGATGCAGGGATAAGGGTTTTTTGGTTGTTCGGTGTCAAAGATCAGTGCTACTGGTTTAACTGTCAAATGTACAGGAACAGTTATCAGACTCTCATCAGGATCATTGCTGGTGATGTTAATGTCTGCAGAGTAATCGCCTGTAGAGAGACCTGTTGTGTTTATACTCACCGTTATGATATCGTAATTGCCTGGTTCCACTGAGCCGGATTCCGGGTTCTCGTCCAGCCATGAACTATTGTCCGTTATATTATATGTAAGGGTTGCATCTCCATCATTTCCAATCCTAAGCATGTAATCTTCACTTGTATTCTGTAGCGATGTTACTTCGAAACTGGCTGGATCAACCCAGATATCTGGTTGTGCAATTGCTTCAAATGCATCGAGCGCATCAGCTCTGCCGTATCCAAAAATGTTGTCGTATCCCGCACTGCCCAAGTCAAGTGCCGAAGAATATAACGTGGTACGGATTTCATCGCCGGTCTTGGCGGGAAACGCACCCCAAAGCTGGGCTGCAATGGCAGCAATATGCGGTGCCGCCGCACTGGTTCCATAAAAAGGACTGGTGAAACCGCCGGCGCCTGTTACAGTCACTCCATCGATTCCGCAAAGGTCAGGTTTGGGTCGGCTTACGGGTGAAGGATAACTAATTGTTACTGGGCCTTGAGAGGAGAAAGGCTCAATGTCGTCGTTGCCCGGGTCGCTGGCGTCAATTGCTCCCACAGCAATAGCGTTGGGCACAGCGGCATGACCAAAGATTGAATCGGCAGAGTCGATATTGTTGGTATAAACCCCTGCGCCGCTACTTGGATAAATAAATACTTCAAGTGTTTTTGTCTCGGCTGCCCCATTGTAGTTGTGGACATCAATTTCAGCATCAATGGTGGAACCACCAGTATTGGTGTAACTAAATGCCTCAAGGGGATCGTCATTGCCATCTTGAATATAAGTGCTGGAAGCCAATATGCTCCAATCAGCAGTGTCAAACAAATAAAGATCGTAGTCATTGCCAGAGAAACCAAATTCATCATTCCACTGCAAGACGACTGTCACCTCGCCGTTGTTGGGGATATTTACATATAAATAATCATTAGAATCGGGGTCTTTACTAAAATCGTGGAAATCGTAACCATCATTGTAATAATCGCCCTGGTAATGTCTTTGACCGGCATTGCCAGCGGAAGAAACATAGATAATGTCGTTACTGGTAAGCACCGAGGTTAGGTGCGAAGCGACTATGCCGTCTTCAAAAAAGGGTTGTGTGATCCATCCAATATCATCGCAGACGACATCGCACCCGGCGGTCACAAGTGCATCAATAGCAGCGTTAAAGGCGACCGTGTTAGCTCCGCAATCATGGAAATAGAGGTCTGCTCCTGGCACCATATCGTGAACGATTTCGAGCATAGCAGTTCCCTCGTCACCGCCTTGCGTGTTACTCAGCACGGTTAAGTCGGCAGGCAAATCGCCAGAACTTTGAGCATCTGTCCAATGGTCCACACCATCCGAGATAATTCCGACCCCGACACCTGAGCCGTTTTGAGAGTAGATTGTGCGCACGTCAGAAGTGCGATGAATTGCGTCTCCTTCAGTAGTAACCGAGCCTGTCCTCACCAACGGCGGCATAACCGTCCGGATGGTGCGCACTGCCTCCAGAGAAGCCAAAATTTCCAAATCTTTCACTTCCACCCACGCAACAGCAAGGTGATTTTCCTCGTCTCTATCAGTGACTTCCCACACATAAGGCTTAATGGTTTGCGTTCCTGCGAGTGGTTTGAGATAGACATAGACGTAAACCAAATCCCCTGCCACTCTGCCGTCACTTGTGGGAGAAACGGAACTTGCTGGGCGAAACTGCCCTAAATTTTCCATCTCCATTTTGAGAGTTTCTCTGTCCTGCCCTTCTGGGATAAAACTACTGTCGAGCAGTTGAAGAAGATTAGTGCTCAGTTTTTTTTGTGCATCGGTAAGGTTGGATTTGAGATTCTCAATCTCCACGATACTTTTTGCTTCAGAAATGGAGGGAAGGTCCGTGTCGTTCCTAACCACCATTGATTCTGATGCGGTTAGACTTGGTATTACGGCAGTAAACACAGAAACTGCTATTATCACTGAGAGAATTATCACTATCTCTATCGCTTTTTTATTTTTGCTTTTCATTTTTTTACCTCATAGATTCCATCCTCCGAGGAGATATATAAAACTTTCGACTCAGTTCAGTTTTCTAAGATCCAAGTGCGGAACGCTTTTCATCAAGAATAATCACTCGCTCCTCTGCATGCCTTTCTTCTTACTCTCAGCCAATCTCCGTATTACTCCTAACCCTTTTACTTCTATTTCCTTCGTCCTTCCAACTCCAATAGCCGCCCCAAAAATACCGCGAGGTCAACTATCTCAAAATTATATTCACCTTCATATTCACTTTTTTCTTCTTTCTCTCCCCCCTCTTCACCTTCCTTCCCTTTTTCCTCTCCTTTCTCACTCTCGTGCTTCAGACAACTAAAATGCGATAAGCACTTTGGACAGGTGGTTATCAACACATCCACCTCCTTTTCTTTTACTTCACTCAGCCTGAAAGCCCTTAGTGCTTTGCTCATATCATTGCAGTTCATCATCCCGCTAACACCACAGCAAAGAGAATTGTCCTTGGAGTGTGTCAGTTCTACATATTTTACTCCTGACTTCTTTATCGCATCTCTCGGTGCTTCGTATAACTGAAACCGTTTCAGCGCACAAGAGTCATGGTATGTTACAGTTATGGCTCGATTATGTGCTTTTTCCACATCTGAGAATTCCATTCGCTCACTCAACAATTGAGAAATATGTATGACCTCTACACCCATGGATTCAAGCTCGTAATATTTCTTAAAAGTAAGGAAACACTCTGCACAGCTTACAACGAGCTTTTTTATGCCCAGCTCCTTTATTTTTTCTGTATTATAGGAAGCAAGCTGCTCGAAAATCTTATAATTGCCCTGATAAAGCACATCATGACCACAACACTTCAGACTTACAATTCTTGGCTTTATCCCTATTTCATTCAGCAGCTTTATCGCGTAATCGCCTATCTCATGATAGTTCACGCCGACATCCATGAACAGGTCGAGATAATCCAAACAGCCGGGGAAATAGCCATATTCACTCTCTTCGTCTGTTTCACCTTTGAAATCCGTAGGCACGCCTTTATCAAAGCTCGTCATGAAAGTGGCTATTTCGGAGAATATTCTATGCGCTAAAATATCTTCCTTTGCTTTTGCACTATCTTCCTCTTCTCCTTCCCTCCTCAAATTTAGTATAAGAGTAGGGAAATCCACATCTTGGGGACATATAAGATAGCAATTGTCACAAATCAAGCAGTTCCATTGGTCATCGGTATTAAAAGTCGTGGGCATAGATCGTGGTGAATGCGAAGATGATGACGAAGACGAACTCAAAGGAGATATTTCTTCTTTATCAGAGTCAGAAGCTGCTAAAATATTATATACAAAGCTACGAGGGGAAAACTTTGATACCCTTCGCAGTGGGCATGCTCCGGTGCATTCCCCGCATTGGTAACAAAGTCTTGATACCCTCAATATCTCTTCGTTCATTTCTGGATACCGTCTATTTTTCTTCGAGCAATTTACCGTTCAAAAACCTATCTTATCTTACTATTCAGTAGTTACAACTCTCTCATACCTCTTTTCTCCCCCCAACTCCATCGTCGCATCTATTCCAAGCTTTGTTGTGAGCCCGTTTTTAGCAGAAGGGTCAAGTGACGAACCCTTCACACCGGGTATGAACACCACATCCTCATTCCATCGAACCCTCGTTGCTATTGCATATTCCACCTCATCAGTGTCAAATATGTCTATATCAGTGTCAACAACGACAACGAGTTTAAGGCTGGGATGCGCGGCGAAAGCCGCAATAATCGCATTTTTCGACTCTCCCTCGCCTTCTTTCTTTATCTGTACCACCGCGTGCAAATAACAACAGCCGCCTTCTGTCAAAAACACGTTCTTCACACGTGCCACACGCTCCACTGCTCTAAATATCAACGGTTCGTAAGGCACGCCCATAAGCAGCTTGTGCTCACCGCCTGAAGGGAGAATAGCATGGTAAATCGGGTCTTTTCGATGATACAGCTTCGTAAGCGTGATAACAGGCTCTTCTCTTATGCGGTCATAAGTGCCGGTAATATCCAAAAAGGGACCCTCTTTTGCTCTTTCTTCGCCTATGAACCCTTCCAGGGCTATTTCAGCATGCGGAATCGCTACGCCGTTACCCAGTTTGAAAAGCTCCACCGGCTCTTTTTTCAACGCGGATGCATAGTCGAACTCCTTACCCGGCGGGACCCTTGTTGAAGCTGCTAAAAGAACTAACGGGTCTACTCCTATGGCAATTCCCACTTTTAATTCCTCTCCTCTTTCTATAGCTTCACGATGCATCTTATACAGGTGACGAGGAGGAACGAGCCTCGCTGCTAATCTTTTCTCATCCAATACCATCAACCGGTGAATAGATGCATTCCTCACTCCATCCAATTCCGCGACAACCACGCCTCCAGTAATATAAGCGCCACCATCTCCACGAAAATAAGTTAATATTGGCAACTCACTTAAATCGGGTTCTTCGACCACCTCTTTTGTCGGCGAATCATCAACTATCTTTACTTTTCCCTCGCTGTCTCCACCTTCAGGGATTTTCGCCAGAAAAGGTGCGAGTTCGGCGGAAGAGGTGCCAAGTAAGTCCGCCAGTATTTCTCTTCCGCCAACTACGTTCATTATGACTTTATGCGTGCCGTCAACGGAGTGAAAAAGAACAGGCATCTTGTTACCTTTCTGTTCGAACTCTGCACAAATAGATGCAGCCTCGTATTTTGACCCCACACTTCGCTCAATCTCTATTAACTTCCCTTCCTTCGCCAACTTGTCTTTAAATTCGTGCATTTTTAAAATAGAGTTTTTCTTTTCCGTAAACGCTTTTCTTTTTCTAAAAGAAAAGGGTTTACCCATGGAAATATTCCGAGGCTGCGAGTGCAGAAGATGCACATGCGGTAGAACCATATTGCGCTGGCATCGTCTTGGATTCAAAAGCGGGAATGCCGACAGAATCAGCTCGGCACTGCTGGCATAACGTGAATTGCCGTAGATATTTCGATGCTTTCTTTCTCGCTTCTCTAAGCTCTTCACAAGTCGGCGGTCTGGAATTTGAGAACTCGTATAAAGGAATCAAAGGGATAATGTTCTGTATCATAGCTCCACGCTCTGCGCAAAGTTTCGCTATTCCCTCTATTTGCTCTGTATTCACATCTGGTATCAAAACGGTGTTTATTTTCACAACAAGACCTTCCGCACTCGCTTTTTCTACTCCCTCAAACTGCTTATCCAGTAGTATGCGACAACCTTCCTCACTCTTATACGTTTTCCTGTTATAATGAACCCAGGAATATATTTTTGTGGCTACTTCGGGCTCAAAAGCGTTTATCGTTGCCGTTACTGTTTTTATACCCAAATCTGCGAGTTCAGCGGCTTTGTCAGGAATAAGAAGCCCGTTCGAGGAGAGGCATTTTATAAGTTCCGGGAACTTTTCATTGACCATCCGGAGAGTTTCAAAAGTTTGTTTGTTGAAAAGAGGCTCGCCGGGTCCTGCAATGCCCACCACTTTCAAGCTCTCGCCAAATTGTTCGACAGCAAGTTCAACTATTTCCAGCGCTTCTTTCACTGTTGATATATAACCGGTGACACCAGGACGGTATTCACACTTGTTTATTTCTCGCTTACAGAACTTACACTGGATATTGCATCTCGGCGCAACCGGAAGATGAACTCGTGCAGTCTTAAAATGTGCTTTTGCGCCGTAACAAGGATGCACGCTGGTAAGATGTGCAAATTTCGAACCCATATCTTGCCATGTTTGAGTTTTCATTTTCTCACTTTCAACTGTTTGTTTCTTTGAGTTATATAAACTTTTTTATTTTTT
>JAGLZV010000172.1 GCA_023131215.1 Candidatus Methanophagales archaeon
GGGAGGTGAATCACCCCCAACTGTTGTGTTTGTTCCTAACCCCCTTATTTATTCTCGCCACCGTGGTAGTTTTCGCATCATTTCATCAGCCATTTTTTCTGCTTCCTCTCTTGTTTTACCCATAAACTTCATCGCTGCGTTAATACTTCCTTCTCTCACCTGCTCTTTACTTGCCAATTCGCCACTTTGCTGGTCCTGGCAATGGATGCAATACCGCTCGTCAAATTTAGATGTCGTCTTTTCATCCAGCGGCATCCCGCAACTTTCACATTGGTTCATTTTCGCATCTTCATCGCATTCCCAGAGTCCAAAGGTATTATTCTCCGTGTCAAGGCAAACAGCAGCATATCCTATGCCGGGCACAGCCGTCTTAGGAACCACCACCTTACCGCCGAGTTTTTTTACTTTGGCAATGTACTCGTCCACTGACGGCACGTCAACATAGTTGACAATTGCCTCTTGTGGCTCTTCTCTTTTTCCCAGCCCACCACCAAGACCTTCCTCACCTTTTTCATCGGTGGTAGTAATCGCATAGTAATCTATTGGTCCTGGAAATTTTTCAATTTTCCAATCAAATAATTCGACATAGAACTTTTTCGCTCGCTCCATATCATCTGCCGGTACCATAAAATGAGTTATTGTTGACATTCTATTTACCTCCTTTCATATTTTACTTTTTGGATATTTTTATCCTGTATCCCTCATCTGTATATTCAACGTCCAATTCCAAACCCAGTTTCTCCGCTCTTGGTCTGAAATAGCCCTCGATGCACCCTCTTTGAAATTCTTCCTTTGTTATAGGCAACAGTCCTTTTTTTATGAGATTGATTGCTGTCATCAGGAATCCGTCTTTCTTCAGGTTTAATGTCGCTTCGCCGGCATTTCCGTCAACTTCAACATCGCTTCCCATCAAATTCTTACGAACTACCGCCTCGCTCATTGCAAAACCAATTGCATTATCTTTGCCCTGTGCCTGCAACATATTTGCATATTGCTGAGAGGTCATCTCCGAATATTCGCTCATTTTCTCCGTCCCCATTTGCATAATAAAGCCAATATCTACTTGCTTGTTCAGCACGAATATCTCGCGCATCATCTCCCATTTTTCTTCTTCCGGTAAAGTTGGTATTTCCATTTTTCTTTCACCTCATCTCCTATCTTCAGTGCTATTCTATTTAAAGTATAAGGCAAGTTCGGAATACATATAAAATTAGTAATTGGTAAAAACAAGAACATAGACATAAATAATCTACCAATTCCCTCCTCGGTCATTTTCTCCACCGCTTCTATAACGCTGTCTCCCGGGCTGACACAAATCAATCGTGTGCTCATCCTTTCTTTAACACGAATTCTATTCCAGTCTTCTCTATTCACGCGAAACAAATCTTTGTACGAAATAACTCCAATTGTTTTAATAATTGCCGTTTGGGTTTAATACCCCGCTGCTTGCAGCGATATTAAATTTCAGTCTAAATTGATACCCCGTAGCTTGCTACGGGGTTCTTTATTCTCGACTTCCCGGGTGGCAGAAAGCTCAATATCTTATCCTGTGTTGCTATTCGCTTAATTTCCTCTTTGTTCTCATCCTTTACACTATTAACAAAGAATTTCAAGATTTCCTTTGAAAGCTCGTTTTTTTCCAAATCGCCACCGGGCTCAAGCTCTACGAAATTATCCAGCCTGTTCCGTTGCGAATCTGAAGAAGGGCATGCAACCAGCTTGTTTTTTTCAATACCTATACACAGCCCTAACGCCGCCTTAAAATACTTCCTCTTACCTCGCACCACAAAACTCCCCTTTTTTATATACTCCCCAGACGGTGGTGTCTTGCTCACCTGCTCGCCGGTAACGCAATAACATTCGCCCTCATAGAACCCGTATTTCCACAGGTTAGAATAAGAAGCGGCGAATTGCGCTATTTCCTTTAAACCCGC
>JAGLZV010000173.1 GCA_023131215.1 Candidatus Methanophagales archaeon
CCACCTATCACAAGAAAACCATCTGAAGTCTCAAACCATCTGAACTTCTCATACCACTCCTCCTTTTCTCTCTTGACTTCTTTCTTCTTTGGCATCAACTCTTCTTCCACCCTTACTTCTTTCTCCTTTTCCGTTCTTATCTTCACTTTTGTCCCTTCTATCGCACGCTCCACACCCGCTCTTTTCTTCCGGAACACTTTTGCTCTCTCATAATACGCACTTGCATTCTTGTGCAAAGAAACCGAAGTATCAATCTCAAGCTGAACATCGGTGTCAGGTAGTGTCAAAGAGACAACTTTTCTTTTTTTACTCATTTCCCGCAAGATATCTTCTATCTCGATATATCGTGTATAGATTAATTCTCCTTTTTTTATCCATTCCTCCTCCTTTAGTTTGAATTCGCGAAGCGCCTCTTCTTGCTCCTTCAAAATCCGCTCATACTTTCCAATCTCCTTTTCACGCTCACTTATCGCTTTTTCTTCTATCTCTTCGGCTATTTGCGTAGTGAAAAAATCATCAGCAGCGTCATTAAAAGAGGAAAAAAACACTTTTTCCTTGGTTTCATAGATGCTCAACTCAAAAGGAAGAACATCCACTTTTTCTTTCCCTTCCTTTTCTACCACGATGTGTGCTCCGAGCCTGGATTTGTCATTTGTTATTATCGGCTCAAATATGCCAAGTATTGTTTCATGAACAGCTTTTATTTCGTTTTCTGTGACTTCGTTAGCCTTCTTTTTCTTATCAACCCCTGCTTTTTCGCACACTTCTTCCGCATATAATCCACCCAAACCCAACTCTGATGCAAGAACCCTGAGGATGTCTTTATCCTGGGAAGATTTGCAGAGACCTATTAGATCATACTCGCTCATTTTCAAGGGATTCCCTCTTGAAGGAGGTCGTTTATAATTCTCACCCACTTTTATTTTCCTTGACGCAAAGCTCTTTCTTTTCAATGGCAGCAGAATCTTCCCAGTTTCATCAATAACCACAATGTTTCCTCTCGGAAGCAACTCAGCGATCAAACTGAGTTTTTTATCCCACCTTTCTATCGTTATCTCTACTATCCTGTCGAAGTCGAGTTGTCGTATTTGAGAAATCCTGCCGCCGCCGAGATGTTTCCTGAGGAACATCGAGAAGTTAGAGGGCATTCTCGGCGAAGGTCTCTTATATTTGGTGATGTGAATTCTTCTCCCTGCTTCGATAATCAAATCAACCCCGCCTTTTTCTTTTTGATGCAGTTTTAGTCTTATTTCTTCTTTACCAGGTTGATATGCTTTCACGACTCTTGCTCCTGATAGCTCTTGTAGTTCAGTAACGATAGCTGCTATGTCCACACTGCTCATCGAATCTTTCATGAAACCTTTTCTTAGAAAGAAAAGGTTTATCAAAAGAAAAAACTTCCTTTGGAAAAGAAAACTGCTTTTGCAAGCAAAAGCCATTTTCATTCATACCTCAACGCTTCTATCGGCTTCAGCCTTGAAGCTCTCCATGCAGGATAAAGCCCGCTTATCACGCTCGTTCCGATTCCGAAAGCAATTCCAAGGAATATGTACAAGATGCTTGAAGGCTTTGCACTTTTTCCCTAAAAAATAAAAAGGGGAGGAAAGCCTCCTTCATACATTTCCCTCTATCTATATTTATGTAGCCTTTATAGTTGCTTAATCCTACGAGGGCATTGGTATCATTGGGCCCTCAATAGCACTTTCCGCCTCTTCTGGCAATTCTATTGTCACTGGCTCGTTATAATCGTAGAATACCATAGTAGTTCTCTGATCCATCGTCATTGTAAATTCCTCCTCAGACTCAGGGATATTCAAGTCCTCCGAGCTTATCACCATTTCCATCTGCATTTCTGTCTTCATCGGGAACTTCGTATCCTTGGCAATCCAGTACTTCATAGACATCCCCTTCATCATTTCTCCTATGTCGAAGCTAACGTTTTGCTGCAGGTTTTGCATTAGTTCACTCATCCCTTTTTGCTTCATCACGATCTCCCAGTACTTTTCGGCGTCTATCGTGATATTTAGCACGTAACAATCCACACCGTTCACCTCTTCATCCTCTAAAAGCCCCACTTCTGAAACATTCAGCAGCTCCATTTGCAGTTCTACTTGATTCTGCGATTCCCATGATTCCTCGTAACCCTCGGGCATTTGCATCTTTGTCCATTGCGCTGGTATCTCAGGAATACCCAGGTCCATCTTCATGTACATGGCGTTATTGATGAAATACATCTCCATCGTCATCTCCATTGTTTCCTGCGGCGCACCTTCAGGCAGTTCCATCGTCGTCGTCAATTCCATCTTCATTTTTTTGTTTATATTATCCGCTGCACCACTTCCAGTGCTTATCGTTGTCATCTCCATATCACCAGTCTCGTTGCTTATTAGTGTCTTCTGCGTCGTATCCATGTCAAACTTGTAGGTATCTATCTCTTCAGCAGTAGCAAGCACCATCGCTTTTATTTCCGCTGTACTCAATTGCTCCTCCTCATCAACGCATCCTGCAAACATCGCAACTGCTACGATTGCAACTATGGCTATTAATCCCGCTATGTTTTTCCTTTTCATCTTTCTTTCACCTCCTTTTCATTTATGAAAAAATTACTTCATATATATATCCGGCCTTATTTATGATTTTCGTTTTTTCATTCACAATCATTTTCAAACTTTTTCTACCTTACACAACAACGATTTTAGCCCAGTCAAACTTTTAAAAAGTTTGATCAAAACGCTTCGCAGATCCAGTGATAGGGTCTAAAGCTTTATTATCAGTTAAGACGTTACAGTTGCTCTTTGCGAATCCATGATACAGACAGACAACCCGTGGATCGATGCAATCTGTTACTTTAGCAGAACACTCGATTCTACCTCTCGGCGATTCGAACCCTACAACATCACCATCTTCGATATTCAATTTTGCTGCTGTCTCGGGATTGATTTCCAATAGATTCTCTGGAAATTGCTCGTATAGCTCGGGAATGTTACGCATCATGGAATGAGTGTACATCTCCAATTTCGACCCGGTTATCACTATGAGGGGGTATTCTTTGGCTACGTCAGGTCGTGAAACAGGGCTTTCTGCCGGTTCCTTATACACAGGCAGTGGGTCGTAACCCAGCTCTTCCAATCGCTCTGAATATATCTCTACTTTCTTAGATGGTGTTAAAAAACTTCTAAAAACCCTTCATATCTATGCAAAGGCTTCATAAATGATGTGTGTGCTTTTACCCCGTCCCAAAAACCTCTGCTTTTTATATCTTTTTCATACGCCATTAATGTGTTTTCCCATTTCATTTTAGTTGCTTCCTTTTCTCATAATATTGAGTTACATTTTAAACCCTTGTTATGCGGGCTCGCAATTTCGATAATTTCGATATACCCGCAATGCGTATATATCCATTTCGGCTCTTTCTTCTCTTCACCTCCTCATGCATATCCAATGGACTCTTAATATTTAAAACCATCCTGAACAAATCGCTCACGTCTCCTTCTGCCTTCATATATCTCCCAACATCTCCCATTTCACTTCACAATCCCTCAGCATAATGCCTGATTCTCCTTGCAAACCAGAATCTACTCCTGTGGATGTACGAAGGCAGACTTGGTGAAATTGCCTGGCTTTTCAATTCTTCCTCACCTCTTTGAGTCAGTTTTAGCTTGCCTCCAATAGTTTCTACTAAACCTTCTCTTTCCAATATTGAATAAATCCTATCA
>JAGLZV010000174.1 GCA_023131215.1 Candidatus Methanophagales archaeon
GATGCGAAGACGCTTTTAGCGTATATGGGCCTTCCTTGCGTGCAAGCACCTTCAGAAGGAGAAGCTCAGGCTGCTTATATGGTTCGGAAAGGCGATGCCGAGCTCCTTTCCTCGCAGGATTACGATTCCTTGCTTTTTGGCGCTCCGGTTATGATAAGAAATCTCAGCGCAGCGAGAAAAAAGACATTACCAGAGGTCATTGAATTAAAAACGCTCGAAGAAAAGCACGGGATAACCCGCGTAGAGTTTGTAGACCTTGCAATTTTAGTAGGCACTGACTTCAATCCGGGAATTAAAGGGATAGGAGTTAAGAGGGCGCTAAAGCTGATAAAAAAACATCGCAGCATCGAAAAACTAATATCAAAAGCGGAAATAGAAAAAATAGAAGGGATAGAGAATTACGAACTCGTTCGAGATATTTTCTTGCATCCTGACGTGAATGAATCTTATGAACTAAAGCCGGGAACGCCGGATGAGGAGAAAGTAAAAGAATTCCTCTGTGAGAAGCATGATTTCTCGGAAGAGCGAGTGAGTAAAGCTTTGGAAAGGATTTCAATGCCAAAAATAAATGTTCCGCAGCGGAAAATAGAGCAGTGGTTGTGAATTATTTCCCTTCTGAATACCACCCTGCGGGACGTATCTCAAAAATCCAAACATCCTTAAAAGGGTAAGTACAGGATAGAGCTTCTTGCGGACTCATCTCTTCACGTTGCGTGCGTTTCCAATCTTTCCTGTCCATTGTTCCAAAGACAAAATAATCATTGCCGATACTATCTGGTACTGCATATTCACACATGCCATGAAGCAGATTTTCCAGCTCCGCTTTTTTCACTATTATCAAATCGCAGTTAGGACAATATCGGCAGGATTTATTTAGGGTGAATAAATTGCGCGGCTCAATGTGAATAACTAAGCAAAATTTCCTTATCTTTGTCTGCGCGGAACACTTAGGACAGCGAGTGAAAGCCATGTCAGAATATGGATTTAGAAAGAAGTAATGCCGCTCTTCCCGTGTCCGTATTTTAGCTTTGGGTATGGCACTCATTTTCTGATTATTTGACAGGAGGATATATCAAAAATATCTTTTTCTTGTCTATATTTATGTTTAAATAAAAACAGATAATAAGATAGTGCTGAATCACGAATGCCGCCGTAACTCAGTTGGTAGAGTGCCCGGCTGTTAACCGGCTTGTCACAGGTTCGAGTCCTGTCGGCGGCGCTTATTCAATTTCTTTTCTCCCTGAGAACTCGAAACTATATCATTCCCCCATCAAATCCCGTGTCGCCTTCCTCACCGCCTCTTCCGAATTGTACCTTTGTTCCCAGCCCATTTTATTCAGTTTCGAAGCATCGAGCAGCATAATAGGAACATCGCCTTTCCAACCTCTTTTACCACCTGTGAATTTGAATTCCGGTTTTGGTGACACTTGCATCTCTTCACTCACTATCTCTGCAATTCGCTTCACACTTATCATGTCGTTCGTGCCTATATTGAAAATATTCACCCTATTTTTATCCTCCCCTCTTGCTTTTGTTTTTAAACCTGTAAACATCGCTTCTATACAATCATCCACGTAAATATACGATTTCGTTTGATTGCCATCGCCCAAGATTTCCAGCTCTTTTGGATTTGTCCTTATCTTATTTATGAAATCGTAAATTACGCCGTGCGAGGACCTCCTGCCTATAATGTTTGCAAACCTGTATATCCAGGCATGCATATCGAAAGTATGGCAGTAAGAAGCGATTAAAGCTTCACAAGCAAGTTTCGATGCCCCATATAACGAGATAGGTTGGGTGGGATAGTCTTCAGGTGTAGGCAGTTTATCTGCCTCGCCGTAAACGGTGGATGTGGACGTAAATATTATTCTCCGCACTTCTTTCGTCCTCATTGCTTCTAACACATTATAGGTTACGAGAACATTCTGCTCTAAATGAATTCTTGTATCTTCCACACCTATTCTCACCTCGGGATTCGCAGCAAGATGCCAAACCTCCTCAACACCTTCAAAAAAATCCGTTATATCACCATGCAAGAGGTCTATTTTGTGAAACTGGAAACTTTCTTTGCCTACGTGAGGATTTATAAATCTCTTGTATCCTGAGCTTAAGTCATCCAGGACTACTATCTCGTGTTTATCCTCCACCAACCTATCAACCACATGCGAACCTATGAATCCCGCTCCACCGGTTACAAG
>JAGLZV010000175.1 GCA_023131215.1 Candidatus Methanophagales archaeon
ATTTTCATGATTATCTCCTTTGATATTTGTAAAATAAGCTTTTAAAACTACTGGTATATCATAAGATATAAATCAGCAGATGAGGTTAAAAGAAGAAGAGAAAGAGCAGAGGAATTGGGAAAAGAGGCTGAGGAAGGGATAAAACTGGCAAAAGGGAAGGTTGAAAAGATGATAATGGGGGAGGAAAAATGAAAGATACTAAAGTATCAGATATCGTTGATTGCATGAAGGATGCCTACAAAAGCATAGATTTGAGAATTGCTGCAGGAAAAGAAAATGATAATTGGCATAATGGATTAACCGTAATCCGCTTCTCATATCTAAGCGTAAAAGATATTCAAAATAGATTTAAGGAATTAGAATCTAGAATCGGAGAAGTTAAAATCAATGGTTTTTTCATATCTCATCACGTCATCCCTTTTGAAAATTTTGATGAGCTACAATCTCAACTTCAGCAAGGGACAATCAAATTAGAGAATGATGAGGTTGATTTTGGAAGAAGCATTGACTTACTTTCTCTACAAGATAGATTTCCAACGCTGCATCCGTATACAATAAAAAGTGAAGAATGGCCATTTCTCGAAGTATTTAATGGAGATCATTCAAAAATTTTTGGGAGAGAGAATTTAGAAAAAGAAATCAGAACTTTAGGTTTCGCAAACGTTTACGATCCGATAAATGTGCTGCTAGAAATAGGATTTGGGGGTGGTGTAACTTTTGATGTCGTTGTTCATGCACCTTTTTATGGAGTTATTCAAAATGTTGATTTTGAAGGGCAAACCGCTAAAATCAAAGTTAAATTTCATGAAAGGGCAGGTGATTTGATTTTACACGTGCTTTTACGTGGAAAAAACCACTACGAAACTATCAAAGCCAAACACTCTTTCGGCATTGAAAAAAGTGAAATTAGGGGGTTAAATAAGGGTTTCAAACTCGGGGAAAAAGAAGTAGAACTTCCCAATGCAACAGTAAATGATTTTCTATTTGTCAATTTAGCACATAAAGAATTAGGAGAAATCTGCGATTTCAGTAAATCTGTAGAAGATTTTGTTAAACGTAAGAAGCCCTCAGTTACGCCAATGTTCTCAACTTTTTCAAGATTTTGTAATGAAGAAGAATTTAAAAAACACTTGGTTCAGCCACATAAGGTAAACAAACCACAGAAAATCTTTGAACGTGCGATCTCATGGTTGCTAAGTCTTTCCGGACTTTGCTCAATAAAACTGGATGAGTATGAAAAATTGAGGGAAAAAGAGACCGCAGTAGAGCGTGGCAGTGTGGATATATTAGCAGATTACAAAATCAAAGACCAGTTGTTCTTGGTGAATTGCACAATCGGAGTCCCTAAAGTGGAGGACATTGATAGGCTTAATTCTATTCGAAGGTGGCTCTATGAGGAATTATTTGAGGATACCAAATTGCGAATTACTCCAATCATTTTTTCCGCAGAAAGAGAACTTAAACAGATGAAGGAAAAAGGAGATAGTAGTGGTGTTAGGATATTTGACTCTGAAGATATAGAAAACATTTTGACAAACGTCAAAAACGGAAGAACTGATTTTATAGCTGATATGTTAGAAGGTGAATTATGAAGAAATCAGGAATGACTACCAACAAAATAGACGAAGAACAAAGGGAATGCCTCTTTGATGAATTAATAAAGATGGCTCAAAAGATACGCAAAGAGTCTGAGCAAGAAATTCCAGAAAGAGACTTTCCGGAGAAAATAATTCTATTTTGCCAAAACTTTCCTTTAATTTGACTTTTGCACTTTACAATTTTCATTTTTTCGCCATTGGATAAGCCCCCAGGATTTTCAACATCGCTACTTTCCGTTCAACGCCTCCCAACGTTTCTTTTATCTCATCCTCTTCTATATGGCCTTCACAATCTATATGAAACATGTAATCACCCATTGCACGCTTAGATGGTCGGGACTCTATTTTCGTAAGGTTTATTCCTCGCTGAGCGAATTCGCCTAAGACATCGTATAACGCCCCAGGGCGGTCTTTTAGATATATCAATACAGAAGTCTTGTCCTTTCCAGTTGGTGTGGTTTTGATACCTGAAGCCAAAGAAGAAAGCACGACAAATCTCGTAACGCTGTCTTTATCCTGCACGTTTTCTTCCAATATATTGAGCCCGTATTTCCGCGCGGCTTCTTCAGACGCTAATGCCGCTACTTCTTCAGATTCCGATGCCAACTTCGCGGCACTTGCAGTGCTGTCCACGGATTTTATCTCCACTCCCTTTATCATTACCTTCAATCGTTCCCTTATGAACTGCTTACACTGTGCTAATGCATGAGGATGCGAGACCACTTTTTTTATTTTTGCGAAAGAACCCTTGGCAAGCAAACAAATCTTTATCGGCACTAATACCTCTCCTACTATTCGCATCTGTTCGGAATTCTCACTCGAAAGCACGTCTAACGTCTCTCCTACTGAACCCTCCAAGGAATTCTCGATGGGAACAATCCCATAATCCACTTCCTTTCTTAACAGGCTCTCCGATACGTCAAATATCGTTTCGTAATATTTTATCTCGACTTTCTCTTCTTTTCTGACTCCTTTCCCTTTTAGCCATAATCCCGCTGCGGTTTCTGAAAATGTTCCTGCGGGTCCTAATATGCCTATTTTCATTTTATTTCTTCTTTTATAATAATTCCAGTAAAGTAAAGCCTTTTAAAAATATGAAAGTTATTTATTTAGCACAAAATATGCTTGACGAAGAGTTTATCTCAAAGATATTGGAAGCATTTGGGAAAATCAACGGAGAAATAGATGAAAAGGGCGGGGAGTTCGATTTCAGGTATGCTCTCGTGGATTATCTTTTTAGGGACGTTTTAGGGTGGTCGAGGAAAACAGGAGAAGGGCATTTTAAAATAGAAAGGGAGAGAAAAGATATTTTGTTTTATGATGACAGCGACCCTCCTATGCCTGTTTTTATAGTGGAGACTGTAAATCCGAACGAGGAATCCGCTTCACATATTGGCAAACTGGAAGGTTATTTGAGGGAAATAGGACGAGTGAGGTATGGAATACTGACGAACGGGCATGATTTTAGTGTTTATGAGTATGAGCGAGATAAGAAAGGAGAAAGGATAAAAAAAATATTACCGCTTGATATAGATGAAATAATTCGAAAGGGTGTTGCTAATCTCACAGTTGAAGAGAAAAGGGATATCAGTCAACTCAAGCGTTTGTTAGTTAGAGATCGATACGTTAAACTTAGCGATATTGTGTATTTCAAGGTGTATAGGAATGAT
>JAGLZV010000176.1 GCA_023131215.1 Candidatus Methanophagales archaeon
CGCCGAAGCGATTTCATACTTATTGTATCAAAATTTTAAAAGAGGCTAAGTATCTTCGCATTTCTCAACCCCTCCACTATCTCCCGCATACTTTCATAAGACAATTTCTCTCCCGCCTTTATACTCGCTTTGCAAGCTGCCGTGGCGAACAAAACCTTTATCCGCTCCTCTCTTTTACCACTCTCCTCTACTAACTGCTCTATTACCTCTGTTATTCTCTTCCCCTTTTTATCAGATTACGAAAAGTTTGAGCTTGCAAGGATCATCAGTAACCACACCTTCTACGCCAAGTTCAAGCGCTTTTTCTAAATCTTCCCTCGTGTTTATAGTCCATGGATAGATTTCTATTCCCTTTTTCGATGCTTCTGCAACGAATTCTGTGTTTAATCTCGGGTATTTCGGGAATATAACGTTTGCACGTGCATCAATCGCCATTTTTACAGGGAAAACCGGCAGCGAGGAAATTATTACCCCAGTCTTAATTCTCGGTGCAAACTCTTTTATTTTGAGCAGCGAAGGATGGTAGAAAGAGGAAATTAGCACGCTTTTTCCCATTCCCGCTTCTACTATTTCATGCACTACGATTTCTTCCATATTCTCTTCTTTCAGTTCAATAACCAACTCAAGTCCAAGATTTTCAGCAAGCAAAAGCACTTCCGACAATTTTGGGATTTTTTCTCCTTTTCCCGCATCAAGAGTTCTTAACTCCTCAAGCGTTTTCTCACCCACCTTTCCAAAACCATTCGTCGTCCTCTCCAGAGTATCATCGTGAATCACCACTATTTCACGGTCTTTACTGAGCCTGACGTCAATCTCCACGGCGTCAGCACCGCACTCAAAAGCCCTTTTGACTGCTCTGAGCGTGTTCTCAGGCTCCTCCGCTCTTGCTCCTCTATGAGCTATTATTTTCATTGCATTTATATATTTTTTGGGAGTAAAAAGGGAAACCACAAGATTACACAAGATTAACACAGAAGAGAGAAGATGAAAGACACGAATGAACAGTGGTATAAAGACTTGTTAATCCACAGAAAATATAAGCCTGATTAGATAGTTGAGAATAAAGTTATAGTAGAGATAAAAGCTAAGAAGGGTTTGGAGGTAAAAAGAAGAATCTTGTGAAAATCTGTGTAATTTGGTGGTTATATATCAATAAAAAAGAAAAACATAGACTTTTCTTTAGAAAAGTTCTATTTAAAAATATGGGCATAACAAAAAAAGTATGGATAGATTACAGAGATAAGAGTAAGATAGACCTGAAGGAGCCAATAGCAATAGTAGGCTCATCGGGGCTGCGGGCTGTCGGGAAAATTGTTGTAGATGAGCTTGTGGAAAAAACACACCCCCGATTATTTGCGGAATTATATTCATACGGTTTCCCGGCCATTTATTATGGGCCTTCTTACCTTGGTGCTCCCAGCGGCGTAGGTGTAAAAATAATGAAAGGCAATGTAGTTCAACTTCCAAGCGTGGAATTTTATGCACTTGAAAGGCAAAAGCAAAAGCAAAAGCAAAAACAAGACCAGAATCCGGACATCATAATAACAAGAGGTTACCAGTCTTATAATGCTCTTAACCAATATGCGGTCGCCGATAAGGTCACGGATTTATTTAAGAAGTTTCGAGTAAAGAAGGTGATTTCGCTTGGTGCACAAGTAATAGAAGAAGGGATAACCAGTTGTGCAACCGATTTGGAATTATTGGAAGAAATGTATAAATTCGGGATTAAGAGAACAAACGTAGATCGCTTTATAGGGTTCTCTGGGCTTGTAGTTGCAATAGGGAGAGAGAAGGGGCTAAAAGGAGTTTGTTTATTTGCGAATACCACGCAAAATTTGGCAAATCCCGAATATCC
>JAGLZV010000177.1 GCA_023131215.1 Candidatus Methanophagales archaeon
AGAATGGCGGAGCGGGAGCTAATAGAAGAGACAATAAAAGAGGAGGAGAGGAGAGAAAAGGAGAGAAAGAGGGAGCAGGAGAGAGAAGAATCAAGAGGATATGTGTGAGATGGCGGGAGCTGCATGCGAAGTAGAGGTCGAGGCTAAGGGAGAAGTAAGGAACTATGAATTAGCATGTAAAGAGATAGCAGAGGTCATAGCGGAAAGTGGGATAAGCAAAGCAGAGAACATAAACGAACTAAAAAAGGAGATAAGCGGCAAATATGGGTTGCGTGGCGTTCCGAGGAATTCCGATGTGCTGAAATCGAGCGGTAATAAATCGCAACTAAAAGAGAGATTAAAGAGAAAAAGAATGAGAACGGCTTCAGGCGTTGCTCCTGTTGCTGTGATGACTTCCCCTTATCCATGCCCGCATGGTAAGTGCATAATGTGCCCTGGTGGTCCGGGCTCCGATTTCGGGTCGCCACAGAGTTACGTAGGTAAGGAGCCGGCTGCTATTCGCGCTGCTCAACATGACTTCGACCCATACGAGCAAGTGAAAGTGAGACTACATCAACTGGAGGAGATAGGTCACGATTTCGAGAAGGTTGATTTGATACTGATGGGTGGCACACTAACTGCGAGACCTTTGGATTATCAAAAATGGTTTGTGAAAAGGTGTTTGGAGGCGATGAAGGAGTTTGGGGAGGAGAAAGGGCAGGAGATAAGAAACACAGGCATGACTTTCGAGACGAGACCCGATTATGCAAAGGAGGGAGAGATAGACCGGATGCTGGAGATGGGCGCCACAAAAGTCGAGTTAGGTGTGCAGCATGTCAATAACAAGATTTTGGAAAATATAAGTAGGGGGCATTCGGTAGAAGATTCGATAGAGGCGAACAGAAAAGCGAGAGACAGTGCGTTAAAAGTAGGCTTCCATGTGATGCTCGGTTTGCCTGGCTCCACTCTGGAAGAGGATAAAAAGATGTTTGAATGCCTCTTCAGCGATTCAAACTTCAAGCCTGATTATCTGAAAATATATCCCACGCTGGTGGTTAAAGGGACGAAGTTATATGAAATGTGGAAAAGGGGTGAATATGAGCCGATTCGTGAGGAAGAAGCGATAGAGATAATCGCGGATGCGAAAAGGATAATTCCGACGTGGGTGAGGATACAAAGAATACAAAGAGATATTCCCTCGCAATATATAGAAGCGGGAGTGAAGAAGAGCAATCTAAGACAATTGGCGAAGGAACGGCTGCACGAGATGGGCTATAAATGCCGATGTATAAGGTGCAGAGAAGCGGGTCTTTCTCGTTTGAAGGGTAGAGTCGCTGACGATGCCAATATAAAATTTTTATCCGAAAGGTACGAGGCATGCAATGGTACGGAATATTTCCTCTCTTACGAAGATGCAAAGAAAGACATTTTAATAGCGCTTTTGAGGTTGAGGTTTCCATGCGAGCCTCATCGGGAAGAGTTGAGGAATGCCGCTCTGGTTCGTGACCTGCATGTGTATGGTGAATTAGTGGGTTTGGGCGAAAGAAAGGCGCATAGCTGGCAGCATCGTGGATATGGAGCACGTTTGTTGCGAAAAGCGGAAGAGATGGCACTTGATAATGGATACAGTGGCATAGCAGTGATGAGCGGGATAGGTGTGCGAGAATATTATGAAAGGTTTGACTACAAGCGTGAAGGACCGTTTATGGTGAAAAATCTTTCTTAAACCACAAGATTACACAGATTTTCACGAGAAAATAAAAAAGACTGATGGAACTGAACGAGCTATTAGGAATAGGGAATTTTACGCTGGTAGAAGAGAGTTACGCAAATCAAAAAGGAATAGGCAGAACGCTTGAATATCTGGGTAAAATCGAAGGAGAGGATGTAGTAGAAGCGATAAGGATATTTGCAGAGAGCAGAGGTAAAGGCAAGGATAAAGAGTTAATCGGCATTGGTATAAAGGATAAAGATCTGGGTTTCTGGATTATTTTCACAGATGTTATCGTGGATAGGAGAAGTAAAGAAGAATTTGAAGCGCTTGCAAGCGAGATAAAAGGCGCTAAGGTAAGAGAAGTAGAGGTGAAGCGTGAAAAATTTCGTGAGGGAGTTATCGAATTTTATTCCACCGGATTAGTAAACAGACTATTTTGCGAGTGCGATTTAAAGGAGGAGAGCTTTTATCCGAGGGAAAGGACAGAGTCGTTGAAAAAAGTATTAAGCGAATTTTTAAGAGAGAATGACATAGATATAGGAGGAAATAAGAAAACACTTGAGATTGGATGTGGCGATGGTGGTGCAACAATTGCAGTGCACGAATCAGGTATTTTTCCTATCACCGTGGATATAAACAAATGTGAAATTTGCAAGGGATTAGAGGAGGGTGTATTAGAGCCCAAGAAGAGCATTGTATTGGATTGTTCAGTTCTTTCGTCCTTCTTCGGTAAAGAATTTGACGTTGTGTTTGGATTTATGGTTGGTAAGATTACACCTTTTGAACGATTCAGTTGGGAGAAGGTACTAAGAGAAGTTCCGAAGGTGCTAAAAAGTAAAGGAAAGGTCTTATTCACGGTTTCGAGTGAAGAAGAAGCAAGGATTGTGAATGAGATATTAAAAGATGAGTTTGAGGGTGAGATAAAAGAGAATAAAGGAAGTGATGGTTATCTTGACCACTGGCTGTATGTG
>JAGLZV010000178.1 GCA_023131215.1 Candidatus Methanophagales archaeon
GGTTTATTTTTGGAATTTTCTCAGGATTTGCTCCATTCTACCCTTACGCCTCTCTTCTAAATTCGCTATCCATTCCTCATGCTTCTTCTGTATGTATTCTTTTGCCGCCAACAACGTTTCTGGCGAATCACCGCGTAGTATTATCCGGGGCACATAATCCTTCGTTGGTAAATCGGTTCTTGGATCAAAAGCATCTTCTGGTGGTTTCTCCTGGTCCACTTCCAACCCGAACTTCTCCGCGGCTTCGAATATTATACCGGTAGTTATAGCTCGGGGGATGGGTAACTCGTATTTTTTTTCTTCCATTTTAATTCTTTATCACCTTGCCCTTACCCTCACTCTTATCCTGCGCCAGCACCTTCTGCGGCTCCCATGTCCATATCTGCTTCCAATTCGTCTTCGTAACAGTCTGAGCAAAGAATTCTACCCCGAACCTCTATGCCCTCGCCTTCCTCCACTTCCTTCCCACACTTTGCACACTTTGCATGCGTGACTATCTTTTCTTTCCTTCCCCCCTCCTCTGCTTTTGCAGCTTCCCTCCCCATCCACCTTTCTCTTCTCTCTTCTGCTGTTTCCTCTTCCTCTGCCATTTTGTTAATGATTATATTTAACCTATTCATTTTATATAAAAGGAGATGGTTGAGATGAAAATAAGGCTCAAGCGAACGCCAAAAAGGTATTTCTTTGATACGCACCGAGCTTTAATGCCTGACGAGACGCTGGTAGAGGTAGAAAAACTGAAAGAAAAAGTAGGGACAGCAAGAATGGAAGATATTACAGCGCTTGATAAGCTCAACATACCTGTCTATTCAGCGAGCAGACCAGAAGCAAAAGAAGGGGCTGTTTCGGTTTATACCGGAAAAGGTCTAACGAGAGAGCAAGCAAGAGTGTCGGTCATCATGGAAGCGATAGAACGGTATTCTGCGGAAATGAAAGAGGAAGATAGGGCTAACTTTTTGTTTGAATCATACGATGCGAATAGAAACGAAGGAGAAGAAAAAGAAAAAGTGGACCCCGCCGCACTTATCTTGAGCAAGCTTTCCACCATCGGTCCGAGTTCGAAATTAGAGTGGTGTGAGGGTTATGACCTTTTAAGAGAGGAAGAGGTTCTTGTTCCTGCGAATGCAGTATTTCATCCATACGTCTCAAATAGAGGAGGAAGGCTGTTTAGAAGTGACAGTAACGGCATAGCGTCGGGGAATAACCTTGAAGAAGCCATCTTTCATGGGATAACGGAAGTAATAGAGCGAGATGCATTAAGTTATGTGGAGTTGAAGAAGAATGCGGGTAAACAAATAGAAATCGGTGAAGGCGATGGAATGATATTTGAGTTAAAGAGGAGATTTGAATCCGCGGGTATTATTCCACATTTCTGGTATATCCCATCAGATACGGGATTTACAACGGTTGCACTGGCTTTAGACGATGAATCAAAGGATGCTTCCTTGCTTGTTTATGGTGCGGGGGCGCACAGTGACCCAGGAATAGCGACGATAAGAGCAATAACAGAAGCCGCACAATCCAGGCTTATGCAAATAGAGAGTGCGAAGGGAGATGCCATGAAAGCGACATTAGCGAGATTAATGAGTTATGAGGAGATAAAGAAGAGAAATAGGCATTGGTTTGAAGATAAGGGCAAGAGTGAAGAAGAAAAAGTGGGGTTGGATGAACTCCCCAATCTGGCGACAGATACAATAGATGGCGATATAGAGATTGCGCTTGAAAAACTGAGGCGGGTTGCGAACCGTGTGATAGTGGTGGATTTAACGCGGGAAGAGATAGGTATCCCGGTTGTAAGGGTGATTATTCCGGGATTTGAGGTATATGCGAGGAATCCGGAAAGAATAGGGAGGAGGTATAGATAACCAAACCAAAAGAAAGCGTCCAATATAAAGAGATATAAATAAAAAAGAAGAGGGGGGGGGTATTAAAAATAGGCTTGTATCCCTTCTCCCCATTCCATTGTCAATTTATTATAGGTAGCTAAACCGATATTCGTTTACTTCTCTTCCTTCTTCTCTTTTGGTCTTACTACAAGCCAGATAATCAGCCCGATTACACCAAGAAGGGCGCAGATTATTAGCCACAGCACGCCACTTTCTCCGCGAGCTTCTGCATCTTTGTAGACCCATACCGCCACCGCAATCGTCACAATAATCCATATTACGGGCAGTATGCACATCGCTCCACTTAAGCATGCTAAAGCACCGAGTGCTCCCGCATCATCGTAGT
>JAGLZV010000179.1 GCA_023131215.1 Candidatus Methanophagales archaeon
GCTACGAGGCACACTCCCCGCAAGCCCTGTAAGGGCTTAATTAACGCAGACAAGATGAAAAGAGCAATGCCGTTTAAAATAGGCCACCTGCCAGCCCAACCAACAAAAAAGAAAAAAATCCGTGTAAATCCGTGTAAATCCGTGTCTCAAATAGAAGGAAGTTATACTTTATATACAATGGAAAACGGACACCCCTTTGCTGGCATAGAGCGTGAGAAGATGAAATCTCTTATATTGCTTATTGCAATATTAGCTTGTGTCATTTTAGATGTTTATGCTACCTTCATCATGGGTAAAGAAATCGTGTACACACATTTTTTCTATATTCCCCTCATTCTGGCAGGGGTATGGTATTATATGAGGGCTATTTACGTTGCAATATTCCTCGGAGCTTTTCATGTTCTCACGACTTTCATCTACTTGGACTTTAGCTTTAGCATCGTAACTCTTGAGGCTGTGCAAAGAGCGATTATTTTTCTTGCTGTGGCTTATCTTGTTGGATTTGTTAGCGAGGAACACGCTAAATCTCTGTTGCTGGAGGAAAAAAGAAGAGCAGAGGAGGTAAGAAAGAACGAGGAAAAGTATCGCTCCCTTGTGGAGTCTACCGAAGATTCTATATATCTGGTGGACAGGAATTGCAGGTATCTGTTCATGAACGAAAAACATCTATCGCGGTTGGGGCTGTTAAGAGGACAATTTCTGGGACATGCGTACGGCGACTTTCATTCGGCAGGGGAAGCAAAACGGTTCGCCGAGAAGATCAAGTACGTTTTTGAATCCGGGACATCGATCCAGCACGAATACGGAGACCGCGAGGGAAAATGCTACCTTAAAACACTAAGTCCTGTTGAAGACCCCGAAACAGGTATAGTAACGGCTGTAACAGTTGTTTCAAAGGACATCACCAGGCTGAAGCGAGTGGAGAACGCATTGCGAGCATCTGGAAAGAAATTGAAAGAAACACGAGATTATTTGAATAATATCATTGCGAGTTCTGCGGACACGATTACTGTGGTGGACATGAAAGGGATTGTGCGAGACTGGAACAAGGGTGCAGAGGGGATCATGGGTTATCGCGCGGATCAGGTGGTAGGAACGTCCAACAGGAAATTCTTCGCCGAGCCCGAAGAAGCGGACAGGATAATGGAGCGTGTAGAGAGGGAAGGAGAGATTAAAGACTATCGGGCAATCGTGTTGAGGAAAGATGGGAAGCCCATTCATATCAGCATGTCGGCAGCAGTGCTAAAAGACAAAAAAGGTGTGCCAATTGGCACTGTCCGTGTGAGCAGAGATATAACAAAAGTAGTGGAGTTGGAGGAGAGAATAAAAGCAGAGCGAGATAACCTGAATTTGATTTTTGAAAGCATGCCTGATGGCGTGTATGTCGTCTCAGAGGACTATAAAGTAGAGTTTATGAATAAGGTTTTACGTAATGAGTTTGGAAACCCGGTGGGGGACATTTGCCATAATGTGTTTCATGATAGGGAGGAACCCTGTCCGCTGTGCAAACATTTGGAGGTGATGAAGGGAAAGACAGTGAGGTGGGAGTGGCACTCTCGCAGGATGAATAAAACTTATGACCTCATTGAGACGCCTCTGAAGAATATTGATGGAACTATATCGAAATTAACGATATTTAGAGACGTCACGGAGCGAAAGAGAGCGGAGGAGGAGATTCGAAAGCTCAACCGCGAACTGGAGTTAAAAGTGGTTGATTTAGAGGAGGTAACAAAGATGAAATCAGACTTTCTGTCTCTAACATCCCATGAATTGAGAACCCCTCTGACACCCATGCAAGCGCAACTACAAATGCTACAAGAGGGATATATGGGAAGGATGAACGAGAAACAAGAAGATAGCATAGAAGTCATTCTCAGAAATCTAACGAGATTGGATAAATTGATTAACGACATCCTGGACATTTCAAGAATAGAAGCAGGGCGGATCAGGCTGTCTTTCGACTACATGAGTCTCAATGATACGGTTAGGGAAGTAATAAAAATGCAGGAACCTTTCGCTAAGAAAAAAAATCTTAAAATAAGAGCGAGATTAACCGAATTGCCGACCATAATTGGAGATGCCGAAAGATTAAGGCAGGTAATAAGTAATTTATTAAACAATGCGATTAAATTTTCGGAAAAATCCGCTGACGTGGTCGTCGAAACCCGACGAGTGGGGGAAAATGTTCTGTTTCGTATAACAGATTATGGTATTGGGATTTCAAAGGATGACAAAGAGAAATTGTTCAAACCCTTCTCTCAAATTGACACTTCTATGGGAAGGGAACATGGGGGAACAGGTTTAGGATTAGCTATCGCTAAGGGAATCATTCAAGCGCATAATGGTAAGATATGGGTGGAAAGCGAGTTGGGGAAAGGTTCGACATTCTATTTCGTTATTCCAGCAAAACAAAAAATAACTGAAAAAGAGGTTTCTTATATTGGGTAAACAGGAGCAGAGGGGGTAATGAAAACGGGTTAAGCAAGAAAAAATAAATTGTAGACACAGATTAACGCAGATTAACACAGATGATAAAAATCAACAATGTCAAACTTAAATAAGTCCGCGTAAATCAGTGTAAATCAGTGTCTTACAATAGAAGGAAGTTATACTTTATATACAATTAAAAAATCACGAGATGATGATGCTTGGATTTACCCAGGATACCCCATTTCGAGCTTCATCCTCTCCCACTTCTCATCAGAGATTTTGAACATTTTTTCCAGCGGCGAGTCCATTACATCTCCAAGCTGTATCGCCCCCACCATCATGACAAGGAACAAAACGACTACAATCCCGGGTTCTATCCCTACCTGTCCGCTCATCAGAAAGATGTAGTTATCCATCGCTACTACTGCTCCGCTTACAGCAAAACCCGACAGGAACCCGGCTGTCGTCCAGTTCATGCGTTCTCTTTTATAAAGCAGAAAAGGCACTGATAGTATCAATGCTGCGGCAACGACCTTAAAAGCAAGGAACCCGGCTATTCCCTGCGTGAGAAATAGCTCCCTCATCAGGGGATTGAATTCCGCTCCTATGCCATACTTCTCCATCATGAGCACCGCGGTAAACGCATCGAGGAAGCCAAATGTCGTGACCCCTGTTACGAACAGTGCAGCATGTATGTATCTCCAGGAATACGGTCTATCATTTGTATCTCTCCTCATAATGAGAAGATACTTTAAATCCATTCATTTAAAACTGCTTATTACTTATAGAACTATATAGATCAAACATTTTCAATAAATTTAGCAAAAATTTGAAACTAAACTTCGCTATATGGTAAAAATTTCTACGAGAAAGAAACTGTGCTAAAAGAAAAAATATACGTTTCTTTGGTAAAGCTTTCTTTCTTAAAGAAAGGTTTTAGTTAAAGTTCGCGATACCTTTTTATATGAAACAAACTGACTTAAATTACAAAAATGAGTCAAAAGCACGTACCTCGGCTCATCTCATGGAACATGACCTTCGGCTGTAACTTGCGGTGCCCGCACTGTTACATAGATGCGAGTGAACGAGCAGGAAAAGGAGAGTTAAGCACAGAAGAAGGGAAGACACTCATAGACCAGATAGCAGAAGTAAGCAAACCTATTCTCATATTAAGTGGTGGGGAACCACTGCTCCGCGATGACGTTTTTGAACTCGCCGACTACGCAACAGAAAAGGGCTTGACTGTTGCGTTGGGCACCAATGGAACGCTTATAACTGATTTCGTTGCGAGAGATTTAAAATCCAGTGGTGTAAAAGCAGTTGCTATCAGTATTGATTCGAGCATACCCGAGCGGCATGATGAATTTCGTGGCGTGAAGGGTTCATGGAAACGCGCATTAGAAGGGATTGATGCATGCAGGAGAAACAGTATAGGCGTTCAAGTCAATACCACCGTGACGGAGCAGAACTACGATGAAATTGACGACATAATGGCGTTATCGGAAAAACATGGTGCAAGTGCTTTTCACCTCTTCTTTCTCGTGCCTACGGGCAGGGGGAAGGAAATAGAGGACATATCCCCCGATATGTATGAGCGCATGATTGAAGGGGTGCTTGAAAAGATAGCAAACGCAAAATATAAGCTCGCAGTTAGACCTGTATGCGCACCTCAATTTATGCGAATTGCATCGCAGAAGGGATTGAATCTGGAAAGGTGGACACGGGGATGCATCGCCGGGCTCACTTATTGTCGCATATATCCCACGGGGGAAGTCACTCCATGCCCTTATCTACCTATAAAACTTGGTAACATTCGAGAAACTCGCTTCGAGGAAATATGGTTTCATTCTCCCATACTAAATGCGCTTCGTGACTTCGACAACTTAAAAGGTAAGTGCGGGATCTGTGAATACCGGGATGTTTGTGGCGGGTGCCGTGCACGAGCATACGGCTTAACAAGTTTCGTAGATGTTTGCGGCGGTTTGCAGGAGCCCGGGGAATTAAAAGGCGACTATTTAGCTGAGGAGCCGTGGTGCCCCTATATACCGGGGGGTGAATATGCTCAATAAAAAGCGGAAAATTCCAAATCTCAAGCACCAAATCCTAAACAAATTTAAATACTTAAAATCAAAACATAAAAAAGAAGAAAAGTTCTTTTAGTAAAGCTTTTCTTTTTAAGAAAAGGTTTGTGATAAAAATTGAGTGTAGAAGAGCATTGTAAGCTGGATAAAGTGGACAAAGAACTGTTACAACACTTGCAAGACAAGTTCCCGGTGGATAAAAGACCCTGGGCTGAGATAGGGGGAAGGCTTGGAATTGCGGAAGAAGAGGTGTTATCACGCAGTCAAAGGCTTTCCTCTGACGGTGTTATTCGTAAACTCCGCACGATTCTCGATGGTCAAAAACTCGGGGCATGCTCCTCCACTTTGATGGCTATGCGCGTGCCCGCGGAAAAAATGGAAGAGGTTGTCAGCATCGTTAATGAATACATGAGCGTAACCCACAATTATCAGCGTGAACATGACTACAACCTCTGGTTCACCGTTACAACGTGCGGTGGGAAAGACTTAAGAAGCACGGTGGAAGAAATAAAAGGAAGAACCGGAATCCCGGACTCCGATGTCTTAGACCTCCCCACTACTCGTGTGTTCAAGATTGACGTTCGTTTCAAATTTACTGATTTTAAAGATAATGGTGAAGGTGAAGGCAAAGGCGAAGCGAAGGGGGTGAAGGTGAGCAGGAACACGAACACGAATAGGAGCACGAATACCCCGGATGAGACAGACCAGGTTATTTTACGCACCATGCAGAACGGAATACCTTTGATAAAAGACCCCTTCGAAGGAGTTGCAAAGGAAGCAGGAATAAGCCAGGCTGAGATGATAGGAAGGTTAAGGAAGCTGATAAGCAATGGAGTTATCAAAAGACTTGGTATCTCAGTCAACCAGCGAAAAGTAGGGATTGTCGCAAACGCGGTAGTGGCGTGGAAGGTGCCTCAAGAGCAAGTGGAAAGCGTTGGGAACACGTTGTCCTCTTATAAAGAGGTCACGCACTGCTACGAACGAATAACCATTCCCGGAAAGTGGGAGCATAATTTGTTCACTGTAATTCATGGTTACAGCAGGGAATCCGTGGAAGAAATGGCTAAAAGGATGTCAGAAGCCGTTGGAATCAAGGAATATCTGGTGATGTTCAGTAATGAACAGTTCAAGAGGACAAGCGTTATGCATCCATACTGAAAATTAGTGCCTTCGAAAAACCTCCACTCCTTCTTCTAATGCTTTTTTTATAAAGAAATTCCCCTCTTTCTTCATCTTTTCCATCTCCTCCTCTGTATAGGGAAATACATCCATCCCTATCGGGAATCGAGAAGGCAAAAAGCGTGGTATCCTCTCCAAGAAAGTCCCTTCTGACTCACTCAGTATCAGGAGTAAATCTATATCGCTTCCCGGCACGCTTTCATCCCGAACAAAAGAACCGAAGAGGAGTACACGCTCTACTTCTGGGTGTTTTCCCTCTATCTCTTTCAGATACTCCCTGAGCGATTCTTCGACCGACTTCTTATCGAAGTATCTTATCCTCACAGAATCCGACGATTTCCTCGGCATACCCTATTACTCTTTCTGAACCTGCTTTTGTGTAAAAATCCAAAGGTGCACCAGAAGAATAGGAATTGGGATAACGGGAAGGGATATAATGCATATCAAGTTCCTTTGCCTTTTCTATTAATATCTCTTCAGGGTAAATTGAGGCGGGTAGATTAGAAAGTAGAGTGCTTACCAAATGTCCCCATGCATCAGCACCGAGTTTCTGATAAAGTGCTTTCACCGCTTTTTCTGCAGCTTGCTGAGCAGCAAAACAGGACCATTCATAATCCTCATCCTCGAGTGCGTGTCGAGCATGCTCCAAATCTCTCTTTGCTTGTCTTAACCAATCTTCTTCTCTTGTTGCCATTTTCACTATTACTATTAATATTTTGCATTATAAAATCATAAAATTTAAAATCATTTGAAATTTGTAATTTGATGCTTGATGCTTGGATTTTTTAACCTGCAACAAAAAATAAAAGTAGGGTCCAGCCCTTGCCGAACCCTTGCCCTTGTTTAATTAGCGTCTCCGCTTTGCAAGAAATACAACCGCTGCGATTGCAATCACTGCGAATATCAGTTCGAAACCTGGTGGTGTAGGCGTTGCTGCTGGTGTTTCCGCTGGCGTTGGTGCTGGTGTTTCCGCAGGCATTTCTACAGCTAAAACCTTGGTTATCGTCTCTTGAGGTATAAATGAACCTCCGGGTCCGAGCATTGTAAGGGGGGTTTGATCCTCGCAACCCTCACAGAGTACTTCCGGGTTCTCGTGACAAAATGCGCAATCCTTTGCCTCTTTTGTGGTTGTATGGGGGAACCATTCTGCCCATCCTGTATGCGTTTCGTTATTATAGATAGCCGCTATTTTAAGGAACGGTTTTATCTTGCCATCAGCAGCTTTAGCAAGATAGAACTCGTCTGTCACTACTGTAGCCTTCCCGGGAGGATTCTCGATATCTATATGGCAGTTTGCACAAGTTGGCGTCCACCCTGAGTGGCATGCTGTACAGCCAAGTTTCTCTCCGTGTATCTTGTGCGATGGCGTATCAGGTGAAAACTGCGTCACGGTCATGTCCTTGACAACCTTCCCCGGACTTTCATGGCAGTCCTCACACTCTGTCGTGACTGCTTCAAGCATCGTGCTATACTCAACACCAGTACCGTGCATCTCTTCCGCTGTATGGCAATCTATGCATATAAGCCCCTTCTCATAGTGGATGTCGGCGTTGGGTCCTGTACCTTTATGTGCGGGAGTATCCCCTACAAACCCTGCCTGCTTCTTTAAATGGCATTGGTCACATGTATCAATGGTTATCTCTGCATCATGCCCTCCTTCATGACACTTTTCGCAGGTAGTGACATGGCATTTAGAGCAGTTGCCCTTTGCATAAAACGCATCCATATCGATTCCGAAATGCCCTGCTGCACCCTTCTTCCACTCTGCTGGCATTCCCGCACCGGTGTAGTGCAGCGATGTCGAAAAATTCTCGACAATAGCTGAACCTGGACCAGCTTGTGAATGACATGCCTCACAACCTCCGAAGTCTTCCTCCGCCACTGTTATCGCTATACTCGCCAGCGATACTGATAACACTGCAACAATTAGCCAGGGCAATATCTTCTTCGCAATCTTCGCTTTCATCTCTGTTTTTGACATATTTTTCTCCTCCTTAACAAACATCCAATACTTCAGTTTAAGACCTATACATTATAAAAGACTTTCGGTTTTTTCCTGTCATTTGGCAGTGTATATACAGGGAGCCCCCGAAAAGTTTATACTATACTATCTCATCTACTGAGAAACATGGATGAATTAGATAAGCGGATATTGAGAGAACTCCAGCTTGATGCTCGTAAATCTTTCACACAGATTGCGCAGAAAACAGGCGTAACCACTGCTACTGTAAGCGATAGGGTGAGAAGGCTAACAGAGAAAGGCATTATCTGTGGTTATACTGCAATTCTCAATACCTCTGAACTCGGCATGGTCACGTTAATTGCGAAGATAAAAATCAAGCCGGGGTATAGTATTGAAGAAGTTGGGGAAGGGATAGCGGAACTGGCGGAGAGTTGTTGCATTCACCACGTAACCGGTGATTTTGACCTGCTCGTCATCTCTAAGTGCGTTGGTTACGGGAAATGTGGAGCGGTTATTGAGAAGGTAAAAGAAATCGAAGGTGTGGAAAGCGTGGATGCGGGGCTCGTGCTCAAGACGCTGAAGGAAGAGCTAAAGGTCAAACTGTGATTGAGATACAGCGGCCGTTAGTTAATGCATGGCGTAAAAACTTTGAAATATATCCACACTTTTTATCTTTTAAAGCCAAACTAAACAAAAGGAGAGAGTAAAATTGATCCGCATTACGCAACTTGTTCATGGAAAAGGAACCGTTAGCGAAGCACTAAAGCATATAAAAAAGCCTCCGCATCAGGTTCCAAGCAGGCTACTGGCATTTGCTGAAACTCGCAGACCTGTGATTTTCTGGAACATCACGAATAAGTGCAACTTAGCGTGTGCTCATTGCTACATTAATGCCAGACCTGAATTGGACGGTAGAAATGAGTTGTCATTGGAGGAGGCGAAAGCCTTCATCGCCGACCTCGCAGAGATGAGAATCCCTTTACTCCTGTTCACCGGTGGCGAACCATTGGTAAGAAAAGATTTCTGGGAACTTGCCGATTACGCAACTGCAAGAGGGCTGAAAACCGCACTGAGCACCAATGGCACGCTGATAACAAAAGAAGTCGCGGCAAAAATAAAGGCGCTTGAAATCGAATATGTTGGTGTGTCACTTGACGGTGATAAGGAGGAAACGCACGATGCCATCAGGAATCAG
>JAGLZV010000018.1 GCA_023131215.1 Candidatus Methanophagales archaeon
TTCAATCTCAACATCGAGAATATCAACCAATTTATGAGCAACTTCTTTATCTCGTTCCGTGGTTGTGGACAATGTCAAGATTAAAGTATCAGAGAGGATGCCAGAGAGAAGTAATCCCGCTATTTCTGGCGGAATATCAATTTGATGAAGAAACATAAATCCGGCGACGATGGTACATGTACTGCCAATAGGCTCATTGTGAACATGGATAGGCATCAGTGTGGATATGTCTCCAACTCGGTGATGGTCAATAATCTCCAGTATCTCTGCTTCCTGTACTCCGTCAACAGCCTGCGAAATTTCATTATGGTCAACCAAAATGACCTTTTTTCTTATAGGATGAAGTAAATCCGTCCTTGTGATTATACCTATCAAGCGATTGTTACCGTTTACCAATAGCACACAGCGATATTTGGATTCTGCGACTTTACGTTTTATCTCTAAAATCCTGGTATAAAGTCCTGCTACGGGGACCTCTTTTGACATTATAGAATGGAGAGGTGTTGACAAAGCGAACAACTTGGCGGTATCAAATGTATGGTGCGGAGAAGAAACGATTAACGTTCCTTTTTTGGTTGCTAACCTGATGACTTCTTGGCTAATTGAGGAATTGCCGGTGATTATAAGGGCAGAACATTCCGAATTAATCAAATCTATTTGGACATCCGTCCTGTCGCCAAGAATAACGACATCACCCCCACGGATTCTATTTAAAATCGTTGATTTCTGCATTGCTGCAATAAATATTCTACCCCTTAGTTTATCGATGTTCTTGGGATTAGTAATCACTTTTGCGTCTAAGGTATCAACCAGTATATTCAGGTCAATCGGAGTCGTTGATAAGTCACCAAAGCCCATGGTACCAATATAGTGTTCAGCGATGTCTCTCAGACCAATAATTCCTGATAGCTTTCTGGTGGTGTCTACGATAGGGACAGTGCGGATATTGCTTTCTTTCATCAAAGAAGCTACATCCTTCAGGGAATCGTAGGGTGAAGCGACAATAGGCTTTTTCAATTCCATATCACTGGCAGTAGGTGCGAGACTTTCTATTTCTATCGGGGGCTCGAAATCGAATCTTTCAAGAGCAAATTTTGTTTCACTATTTAATTCACCCGCCCTTGCGGGGATATACAGGTATCTCTTGTCAACAATATTTTTGAAGTATGCATAGCCAATAGCAGAGCAGACGGAATCGCAATCAGGGTTTTTGTGCCCAATAATAAATACCTGCTTCTGGTTCATTTCTTCTCCCACTTATACAAATCCAGCACTTGAGAAAGAGTCTTCCCACTCTTTATCTCCTCTCTTACTCGTTCCTCGTCCTTCCATACTTCCTTCGCACGCCTTGCTATTTCATACGCGTGCTCCTTTGGAACGACCACAACACCGTTGTCATCGCCTATAATCCAATCTCCGGGTTTCACTTCTTGTCCACCGCACTTTATTTCCGCATTTAGTTCTCCAAACCCTTTTGGCTCTCCTGCATTCGGCACCACGTATTTTGCAAAAACAGGGAATCTCAATCTCCTTATTTCCTCCACATCCCGCACCGCACCGTCTATAACGATACCTGCAATGCCCTTTTGCTTACAACTCCATGATGCGAGTTCACCCCATGGCGCAACATCCTTCGAGCCCGCATAAACAACGATTACATCTCCTTCCTTCGCTACGTCTGTTGCCTCTACCGGTTTCGCCCAGTCGCCCTCAAATGTCTGCACGGTTACCGCCTTACCCACAAGCTTTATATCCTCAAACAGCGGTTTTATATCTCGCATTACACCTTTGCGATGCATTGCATCCGATATGTTCGGGGTGGACACTTGCATAAACAACTCTAAAATCTGTTCATCCAATGTCCTCCTCTTAATTCTCTTTCTCTCTTCCTTTCCCGCTATTCCCAAATCCATGCTTTCTCTTATCTTTATCGTTGATTCTTTCACATTCGCAGACCTCGTTATGTTCCCACCTACAATAATAACCTCAGCACCCAAAATCACTGCTTCTGATGCCATTTCCGCATCCATACCACCCGCTACTGCTAATGGCGTGTTTATCGCATCAGATACTTTTTCCAAAAGACTTAGCACATCCATACCCCGCATCTGCTGGTCTATTCCCGCATGCACACAGACGTAATCCACACCCATCTCTTCCAGTTCCTTTGCTCGCCTCACCGGATCCTCTGCGTTCATTATATCCACCATAATCGCTACACCGTATTTACGAGCAGATTTTATAGCCTCTTCTATCACGGCGTTATCAGCAACTGCAAGAATAGAGACCACAGAAGCGCCGGACTTCGCCGCCATCTCCACTTCTATCGCACCCGTGTCCATCGTTTTCATATCTGCAACTATTTTCACAGCGGGAAAAGCATCCTTCAGCATTCTTATTGCGTTCATTCCTTCACTTTTTATTAACGGTGTTCCAGCCTCTAACCAGTCAGCACCACCTTCTACACTCTCCTTCCCTATTTCTATCGCTCTTTCCAACTCGAGCACATCGAGAGCAACTTGCAGTATTTTTCTCTCTTTCTTTTTCTCCATGTTCGCTGTTATTTCAGATTTATTTCTTGATTCTTTATTATTGCTTGATAATACAGAATAAAAATGGCAGGTGAAGAAGCTATCAAACTTGCAGCACGGATTATTGCAAAAGCGAAAAGAATTATTGCGTTTACCGGCGCGGGTATATCTGTGGAAAGTGGCATAGCCCCATTTAGAGGAAAAGGTGGATTATGGGAGAAATACAATCCAGAAGAATATGCACATATAAACACATTCAGGGAAAATCCAGAGAAATCATGGATAATGCTGACGGAGATGCTCGAGCTCATCAAAAAAGCAAAGCCCAATCCAGCACATCTCGCTCTCGCAAAACTTGAAAAAATAGGTAAATTACGATGCATCATCACGCAAAATATAGACAATCTGCATCAAAAAGCTGGCAACACCTCAGTAATTGATTTTCACGGGAATACCAGCTCGCTTGTGTGTTTGGAATGCAGTAGAAAATACAAATTGGATGACTTCTCCTTAGAAAAAATACCACCGAGATGTGAATGCATGGGGCTATTAAAACCTGATGTAGTTTTCTTCGGTGAGCCAATACCAGTAGAAGCATTATACAGGTCACAAGAGGAAGCGAGTAAATGCGATTTAATGCTTGTAATAGGTACTTCCGCAGTTGTTCAGCCTGCTGCGAGTTTACTTGGCATAGCAAAAAGAGCTGGTGCAACTGTCATCGAAATAAATCCAGAACCAACTCCTATAACTGGCATTGTGTCTGATTTTATTATAGAAGGGAAAGCAGGTGAGGTGTTGCCAAGGATTGTGGAAGAGGTGGAGAAGATTCGCATTCGATAGTGATAGGCTTTTTGTTTTTTCAATATCGAAAGATTCTTGGAAGTGAAGGAATGATTTACTATACTGAGTGCAAACCGGATTCTGTATTGGCAAAAACTTTAGGAATACTAAAGAGGGAGATTATCCATTTAGGAGGAAAGCCAGAAGTTTGTAAACAACTAATCCCAAAACCTCTTCGTCCTCGTATATCTCCTCTCCTCCTCCAATATATTGCGATAAAATTCATGCTCACCGTCTGCATCCTTAGACTTAGCCTTCCTTATTATTCTCGATGCCACCTCCGGCCCTATACCACGAGCAGCAAGTGCAATTACTGCGAGAACACCATGCGACAAAACCAGATTTGCATTCCGATACACCCTCTTCATCCGCTCTTTATTCTCCTTTTCGGCATCAGAACTTCTTCTTTTCACAAGCCTGATTTCTTCCTTCTCCCACGGTTTTAACGCTGCAATCAACCTCGAGTTGCAAAACGGGCAAACAAGCGATTCCGCTCCGAGTTCAACAATCGTCTTCACACGCCTGAGCGATTGCCAGTGCTTGCAACTCGCACAGAATAAAATCACCCTGTCGTTCATTATCCTATTCCTTAACGCATCTATAATTAAACCCTCGTCTCGTTCAGTTGCTAATACATCCCGCCAACTCAAATACCCGGAGGCACCAATAGGACTCAGCCCTTGTGAAGAATAAGAAAAACAGACTTTTATCTCGCCAGACTTTATCCTCCTCACCACTTCTTCCGTCCGTTCCACATCCAGCTTATCCGCAAAAATGTCGTTCACCGTCTCTTCGTAGATTGGCGTCCCAGAGAATAATTTCACCAGCTTATCTGCGGAAATCCGTTTTCTATCAAAGTCCTTGCGCAGCGCACCGAATCTCTTCGCCACGTTCAACAACTCCCATTTAAACAAAAAAGAGTTCTTCAGTGTTTTCTCTATTATCGCCCGAACAAATTCGGGCTCGATTGAAAATAGCGTCTGCTTTAAAGTTTTTTTCTCTATCCTTCTCCCTGATTTCAATTTTATCCGATAAGGGTCTATTTCCATGGAAATATCCATGCCGAGTCTGGCGCCGAGCAAAGCTATTATCAGTCTTCCAAATGTCTCGTTTACAAGATGCCCGAAGCAAGCGTTTATTACCACCTCTTTTTCGTCTTTTGAGGTTTCCACAACCACTTCCTTTGCCGTTGGCACCACACACCCTTCTCCAATTTGCTTTTTTATTAATTCTATGAGCGTCTTAAAGCAATCGGATTTCACACCGTATTCGTGCTTCAAGTTCGCCTCTAAATCCAGAATCTCCCCATTTGAAACGATAAAAGAAGCGATTTTATTTCTTAAATTGCCCACTTCCTGTGTAATCTCAAAAGGAACGGGTATTTCCTCACCTTCCCAATTTGGTATCTCACCCTCTTTTTTCACACCTGGTTCCACTTTTATTTTTTCTTTCTCTGCTTCTACATCCAAATCCACAATTCTCCATGTCTCGCCCTTTGCAACGAACAAAGCACCAGGAGCCGCAAAATTCAGCACAAATCGCTCATCCAGCATGCATATCCGCTTCCCACTCACTATATCATATACCTCGTATTTCCTCTCATCCGGTATCATCGAAAGATTTTCATAATAATAGCTCCTTGTGCTTTTACTCCTCCTTATCTTTTCTCCATCTCTTTTTACCAACCCTTCCTCCTCTAACTGCTCTATTACTCGTATCATCGCATCAAAAGAAATATTCCTGAAAGGATACGCCCTTTTTATCAACGAATGAAGCTTATCCAACGAAATCAGACCGAAGCCCAATAACACACCGCAAATTTGATTCGCCAGGACGTCCAATGAGCCTTCCTTCAGCTTTATATCCTCTATTTTTCCCTCTCTTGCTCTCTTTGCAATCACCGCTGATTCCGCCACATCGTCAGGAGTGAGAGCAATGACCTTCCCCGTTGAAGTTTTTTGAACGAAGTGCGAGGCACGACCCACGCGTTGCACTAATCTCGTCACTTCTCTCGGCGATGCATACTGGATGACCATATCAATCGAGCCGATGTCAATGCCGAGCTCCATGGAACTGGTGCAAATAAGTCCTTTTATCACTCCCCCTTTAAGTTTTTCCTCCGCTTCTATCCTCATCTCCTTTGATAGTGAGCCGTGATGGACACCGATTAACCCGCTTTCAAACTTGTTTATGAGCGAAGCAAGCATCTCCGCCGCTCTCCTCGTGTTTACGAATATCAAACTCGATTTCCCTTCTTTCAGCACCGCCTTTATGGTTCTTACATGCGATATCACCTCAGGGTCGGTGGATAATTGCTTTGCGGCAACAACGTCTTTTTCTGTCCTTTTGGGACTTAAAACATCTATTTCAATCGTTTTTGTGGAACCCGTGTTCACCACCCGCATCTTTTTATGACCGGCGAAGAACTTCGCTACTTCTTCCGGGTTTCCAACCGTCGCAGACAGACATATTCTTTGGAATTCACCTGCGAGTTCTGCTATTCGCTCTAACGCAATTGCAAGCTGTGCTCCTCGTTTAGAATTCGCTAATTCATGCACTTCGTCTATTATCACATACCTCACGGATTTCAAATTCTCCTGCAGCCTTTTTCCTGGAATTATCGCCTGTATCGTTTCCGGCGTGGTGATGAGCATATCAGGAGGCTTTAAGGCTTGTCTTCTCCTTTCATACGTGCTGGTGTCCCCATGCCGAACTTCTATGTTGATGCCGAGTTCTTTGCCCAAACTCTCTAACCTCGAGAGCATATCACGGTTTAAAGCACGTAAAGGCGTAATATAAAGAGCGTAGAAACCTTTTTCCTCCCTATTTCTCTCCTTATCTTCCAATATCTTGTGGAACACAGGTAGAACAGCCGCTTCTGTCTTGCCAGAGCCCGTAGGTGCTATGAGCAACATGTCTTTCCCTTCTAAAATGGGAGGGATAGCCAATTCCTGAGGTTCTGTGGGAATAGAGAAAGTCTTTCCTAATACTTCTTGAATCTCTGCGTTGAGCAAAGAGAAAGTGTTCATTTATTTTCGTTGGCGAAGTTTTTTCTTTTTAAGAAAAGGTTTTAGGTGAATAAAAAATAAAGATTTAGAAGTATAAAACAAAGGAAATGTAAAATGACAATGGAAGTAGACGTAACGATAAAACTGAAGCATGGAGTTGCAGACCCTGAAGGTGAGAACACGAAAAAAGCGTTGAACCTGCTTGGTTTTAAAAACGTGCGCAGTGTAAAAACAATGAAAACATTCAGGATAGAGGTAGAGCCAGAAAAAGGGAACGAAGAAAAGGTGAAGCAGGAAGTAGAAGAAATGTGTAGAAAAATTCTTGCCAATCCTGTAATACATGATTATGCGATAAAAGTGGTGAAAAATCCTAAATCCTAAGCACCAAATCCTAAACAAATCCCAAATTTAAATATTCAAAATTCAAAACAAAATATTGTAAAAGGAATAAGGATATTCGATGAAATGGTAGAAATAGACCCGTGGGGTGTTGCGGATATAAAAGATTATGCGAGGCTATTTGAAGAGTTTGGCATTTCTCCTTTCACGGAACTACTGAACAGGATAGAGAAGCCGCATTTATACATGCGTAGAGGCGTAATCGTCGGACATCGAGGTTATGAAGAAGTGCTGAGGGCGATGAATGAGCAAAGCAAATTTGCGGTGATGAGTGGTTTCATGCCTTCTGGTAGAATCCACTTAGGCGGTAAGATGGTAATGGATGAGATTATCTGGCATCAGCGGATGGGAGGTGATGCCTTCGCATGCATAGCGGATATGGAGTCGCATTCCGTTCGAGGGACTTCATGGAAGGAATGCAAGGAAATTGGACTCACTGAATACATATTGAGTCTTGTAGCGTTGGGTTTTGATGTCGAGCGCGGACATATATACTTCCAATCAGGGAATAAAAAGCTGCGTGACCTCGCTTTTGAACTCGGACGAGAAGTTAATTTCAGCGAAATATCCGCGATATACGGATTCTCTGGCGATGTAAACATATCTCACATGATAAGCGTAGTGATGCAGAATGCAGATATACTGCAGCCACAACTCCTTGAATATGGCGGACCAAAGCCTGCTGTCATCCCGGTTGGTGTTGATCAGGACCCGCATATAAGACTGACGAGGGACATAGCATCGAGAATGAGGATGTTCCGTGTAGAGAAGAGACTGGATAAGGACCAGAAGCCGTATATAAGCGTAAGAGAGAAGCAAGCGGGTAGAAAAGCGTTGGAAGAGATAGCAGGGAGAATAGAGAACCCCAAAAAAATATATGAGATGCACTTGGATGTGTTTGGCATCGAAGCAAGTGAGATTGATAGAACTATGAGAGAGATAGAGGAAATAGTGCGGGCTGTGGAGATGGAATACGGAGGATATGGCTTCTTTTTCCCCGCTGCTACTTACCACCGATTCGTGCACGGATTAACTGGCGGGAAGATGTCCTCAAGCATCCCGGAAAGCTATATAGCACTAACCGAACCGCCGGAAGAAGCAGCGAAGAAAGTGAAACAGGCGAAGACAGGCGGGAGAGTGACAGTAGAAGAGCAGAAGAAACTCGGCGGCTCACCAGCACAATGCACGGTTTATGAGCTTCTGATGTCTCATCTCATAGAAGAAGACGCTTACGTAAAAGAAATTTTTGAAGAATGTAAAAATGGGAAACGAATGTGCAAGTCATGTAAGTCGCAAGCTGCTGAGCTTATGTTTTCTTTCATTAAGAACCATCAAGAAGAAAGGGAAAGGGCGAAGGAAGTTTTGAAGGAGCATGAAATCTATAAACGATGGTTATAAACTAATCCTGCTAACCACAAGATTACACTGATTTTCACGAGAAATTATAAAGATAGAAGGGTCAGAGAACATTTGCTTTGCTTTATCAACAGTTCCATCGCGTGCGTGGGCTATGTTTTATACTTCAATGCAGTTTCTTTGACGTATGTCTCTCTCGTGAGTGCGATACCGTCAACTCAGCCATTTTTAGTTTTTGTTATTGCCATAATGCTCGGCATTTTTTATCCCGGGTTGCTAAAGGAGAGTATCGAGAGAAAAGGGGTTATCATCAAAGGAATTGCAGTCGTTACGATTTTAATCGGGGCGTATTTAATTGTATCATAAACTAAGATTTGGAAAGAACTTTGCGCCTGATTTAAAAGCTCAGAATTAGCTGGGAGGTAGAGCACTTCCAATATGAAATTGATTTTGACTTTTGATTTTGACCGATAACCTTTTATCTTGCAGCGTTTCATAATAATAACGAGGTATAGCTCAATGGTAATTGATTTTACAAAAATTAAGTCAGGACAGGATTTCGAGGACTTATGCGCTGACCTCCTTGAAGCAGAAGGATTTAAAGTAAGACATAGTGGGGTGGGACCTGATAGAGGTATGGACATTATAGCTGAAAAGGATGTTGATTATAGCGTAGGCAATCCTGAATGTTTTATTTGGTTGATTCAATGTAAACATAAGAATAAAGGTTCTGTGGACCGCTCTGATCTTAGAGATTTTATAAAGGATATTCCAAAACATGGAGCTGATGGTTATTTTTTGATTACTGACACACGCTTAGCCACTACCGTAGAGGATGATCTTACCAATGTAGATAAATCAAATGATTTCAGATTTAAGGCAAGATATTGGGATAAGAGGACACTTGAAAATGAACTCAGCCAACACCAAAGGATATTAGAAAAATATGGCCTTGGAGAGCCTAAAAAGGTTGTGCATGAGAAAAGGCAGTGGTATGAATTTAATCCCTATAAACTCTTGGATTCGTACAATGAAAACGATAAAGAATATTTCTTTGGTCGTAATAAAGATGTAACTGAGCTGTTAGAACTTGTATATAGACATAACATTGTCGTTCTATTTGGAGAATCAGGAACAGGGAAGACCTCAGCGCTAAATGCAGGTTTAATACCGAAACTTCGGGATAATAACTTTTTAATCGCTTATGTTAGATGTTTAGACGATCCCGTTACAAGACTTCGGAAAGAAGTAATTGGGAGACTTAGTGCTCTTGAAAAGAAATTAAAAATCGATCTCGACATTTTAAGTGCAACAAAAAATCTGGCAGAATTTATAAGAGAATTGCAAACATTATTAGAGCAACGTGATACGAAGATGGTTGTGGTTATTGACCAGTTTGAAGAGGCATTCACAAGAGCTGGTGAAAGAGATCGTTTGCAGTTAGCTGAGGGCATAACTGAATTGACATCAACATTGATGTCTAAAGGCAGGTTAGTATTCCTTTTCTCCATAAGAGAAGATTATCTTGGGTATTTATGGGATTGATCATATGAAAATAAAATCAGGGAGGCATGGAACAATACCTATCATCTTAAAAGATTATCGGATGAGAAGGCGTTGGAAGCGATAAACAAGCCAGCAAAGATAGTTGGAGTTGAGTACAAGAAAGATCTACGCGATAAAATCTTACAAGATCTGAAAAGAATTGGTGACAACGAAATTTACCCACCATATTTACAGATTGTATGCACAACAATTTTTGATGAAATAAGAAGAAGTTATAATGATAAAATGGCTGTTGATTCTGTCACCATAAAATTTAAGGAGGCGACTAAAAAATGAGAAGTAGAATATCCATTGATTCTAAAGTTTATGATGATTTAGGAGGAGTGGAAGAAATTATCGCAACTCACGTAGATGAGAAACTATTTGAGGGATTAAACGAAGAGGATAAATACGTTGCGGAGAACATCTTAGATGCGCTAACTGGTGGTGGAGGTTTACGTGCTTTTTTAACAATAGATGAAATTTCAAAGCAAATTGGGAGAGATGAAGAAAAAGTTGAGGATGTCTTAGAGCATTTGATAAAGAAGCGAATTGTGCATCCTCCGGGGAAGGAGGATAAGATAAAGGGTTATGAACTGATTCACGATTTTCTTTCAAGGAGATTTTTTGAGCGTCTTAGCCCAGAGGCAAGAAAAATAAAAACCGTGATTGATATTTTTAGAAGAGCATTCAGAGACTGGAAGCAAGATGGTGTTTTGGTGAGCGAAGATCGCCTTGAGATGTTTTATAATATTAGAGACAAACTGCTATGGGAAGACGAAGAATGTGAATTTGTATTGCGAAGCAGTTTTATCACATCTTGGTATTCTGAAAATAAGTGGGTTAAGTATTTTAATTCCGAGATTGTTATTCGCATATGTTTAAATAGACTCAAAGGGGAAGAGAACGCTAAGGTCATGAAAGGTGCAATACAGACATTAGGCGACACAAAAGATAAAAGAGTTGTTAATCCCCTGATTAAAATAATTGAGGAAGATAAACGTGACAATGTCCGAGAGACGGCTATCGATTAATTTTGGTTCGATCTTGTGGATGCAAGAATTATTGATACGCTATTAAAAATATTAAAAAATGAAAGAAACTATAAGCTTCGTAAATCTGCTGTTTATGCTCTTTCTGAATACAAAGAAAGGCGAGTTGTTAATGCTTTAGTTGAGTCACTTCACGATTCTCGGTTGAATGTTCGTGCTGAGTCAGCAGATGCTCTGGGGAAGATCCATGACAAATCTGCTATTGAACATTTAATTGGAGCATTAGAGACAGAATATAGCAAGAGACCTCGTAAAAATATAATAGCGGCATTGGGCGGATTTTTGGATGGTGAGCGAGTTAGACCTTTACTTAAATCTGTTGTAGAAAATGATAAAGAAGAATATGAAGTTCGCCAAGAAGCAAAATGGGTATTAGGTCGGGGGTTTAGCCATTGATGGTAGCGTTGAACATAGAAGAGGAGGACTGGGTTAAATCAACAATGGAGGAGACACTTAGAAAACTTTAAAAACAAACAAAATATAGATGTACCCAAAATTGTATTTTCTACAATCCTACCTCCTACCCAACCTGCCTTCCAAAATTGCCTTTACACGGTCTATATTTCGTTGAAACCGAGCTGCTTCTTCAGGATTTAAGTTTTTCATAATCTCAAAAGCTTCCTGAAATTTCACAAAAGCCTCCCGGTATTGACCTTGTCGTTCGTGAATAAATCCTAAATCATTTAAGACAGTGATTCCACGTGGATCGTTGAACTGAAATCATTTTTCACAATTTCTTGTCCTTCGCCAGTTAACACTCTTTAACCTATTTCTGGCGTGTCCTAAACAGCCGCTATTTAGTTTTATCACTCTCCACTCAGGAGCTTTTCCAGCATATTCCGGATTCTAACCGACACCGTCTTCTCAACTCTTCCTCAACTTTTCTATCAGCTCATTCAAATAACTTTCCCATTCCTCATCGCTCATGTTCGGGAATGACATATCGGCATTTGGATGGAAGAATCTGCAAAGTGTGATTGTCTTCAGCCATGGTGCGAAATGTTTAAGTGTGGACAGCCCCTGCGAGCCTATGTAATAAAGCACGCCCAAGAACACAACGAGGTCATGCTGCCCTTCTTCTTTTATGCCTTTCCATTCTCCATCTCTCAACCTGTCTATTATGTTTACAATCGGCATGCTTGCATCTGGCTGGAATTCCTTTTCCATGAATTCTTTCAGTGTGTGTGCAACGGCAACCGTTGGCATTTTCGATTCCTTCGCTATTTCTATCGCGTAATCTGTCAAACTCTTTCCATTAAGCTCGGTTTCTAAAACGAGCGAGCCAACGATGAAAAGAGGTCTCTTTGCATCTTTTATCATCCTCGATGCAATCGCGGGTGTTAGAATCTCTCCACGCCGTGGACCAGGCACGTTTGCTATATCCCAGGGGTCATTTCTTTCTACCATTTTACAACCTTTCTTTA
>JAGLZV010000180.1 GCA_023131215.1 Candidatus Methanophagales archaeon
AGCAGCGATAATCTTAAGCAAAATTAACTTCATAGGTGATCGCAATGGTGGAGAAAGAGAGACCGCCGGAAGAGGGGAAAATATGGTATAATGGAAAGTTTGTGGATTGGGAGGAAGCGAAAGTACACGTTCTCTCGCATGGTTTGCATTACGGGTCTGGCGTTTTCGAGGGGATACGATGCTATGCAACGGAAAAAGGCTCGTTTATCTTCAGGCTGAAGGAACATGTGGATAGGATGTATCGGTCAGCAGAGTTGTATAAGATGGAAATACCGTACTCAAAGGAAGAGCTAAAAAATGCGATAAAAGAAACAGTTCGTATAAATGGACTTGATGCGTGCTATATAAGACCAATCGCTTTTTATGGCTACCATCACTTGGGTGTGAACCCGGAAGGCTGTCCTATCGAGTGTGTAATCGCAGCATGGCGGTGGGGTACTTATCTTGGCGAGGAGGCGTTAGAGAATGGTATAAGATGCACTTTCTCATCATGGCGCAGAATAGACCCTAATACATTGCCCGTTACGGCAAAGGCTACGGGGCATTATCTGAATTCGCTGTTAGCGGTTTTGGATGCGAAAGAAAGAGGATTTGACGAGGCGATAATGCTCGACAATAATGGATATGTAGCAGAAGGTCCGGGTGAGAACATATTTGCAGTAAAAAACGCAACGATATACACACCGTCTGCAGAATCTTCCATTTTGCCTGGCATCACTAGGGATTCAGTAATCGTGCTTGCACTGGATATTGGGTATAAAGTGATAGAGAAGCCCATAACGAAAGAAGAACTATTGACTGCGGATGAAGTCTTTTTCACAGGGACCGCAGCAGAGCTGTCGCCGATACGAGAGATAGATAATGTAACAATAGGGAAAGGTAAGAGAGGTGAAGTGACAGGCGTGATACAAAGGAAGTTCTTTGACGTAGTGAATGCGAAAGAGGAGAAATACATGAGCTGGCTGGAGCCGGTGTATGAGTAGAAATCTTTACCAAAGAAACGTCACCATTCAGCAAGCCATTGTAGGCTTTCTTTATCCCTAAAACCCAATGGAATAGAAGATTTTTGAATTTATTCCGAGTGTGGAGAGGGTGGGGCTTTATTAGAGGTGCAGTATCCCATGATCGGTAAAATCAAATTAAGAAAATACCGTGGGCAAACTATAAATAGGTTTAATAAAAAGTGGATAGTGAGGTAATAAGATGTCAAAAAGAGACGATGATCTGATTGATAAATTCATAAAATTCCTTGCGGATATCGGCAGGGGATTAGAACGGAATTGTAGCGATAAAGTCATTGCGATCATATTGATCATAGTCGCTTGGACACTTCATCCCATCGGGGCACTGATAGCGACGTTATTGATCGCAAACATCTACTTTGCTAAAAAACCTATCACCGAGAGAGAGGAGGGAGCAGAAGACGAGAAGGTTGAGTCAAGATACGATGAAATAGCAGTAACAATAGGTCTAATCCTGATTGTCATTGGCAGTTTTTGGTTTATTAGGGAATACATCTGGATAGTCCCATGGTCTGCTATTTTGGTCATTATTGGTATATTGTTAACTCTTTATGGATTGTCGAAGAGGTAAAAATGGTCGAAAGAGAACGAATTCATGATCCGTATCACTATCTTTTCTGGAGCGTGGTACTTATAATCGGTGGATTGACATGGTATCTATCTATTATTGACGTAATAAAAATATCGTATAGAATAGTTTTGCCTCTTTTTGTTGTGATAATTGGATTTGCCATACTTTTAATTGGCATTCTAAGAATAAAGAGGAAGGGATAACATGAGTAGAAGCGGTGTTATTAAGCTCGGAGAGTTTTTAATCACGGTTGGGTTATTCTTTTTATTATACGAATACGTCAATTGGGGTGCGATCCAATCCAACATAAAAGCAGCGTACGTCATGGGAAGTGGTATCCTACTTATCATAGCCTATATAATCTCAGTCAAGGCAAAATCCATAGCAATTCAAGAGTTTGCTCACTTGCTGTCCATCGTCAGCGCTGTAATAGTCGTAAATATAATAATCGCATCTCTTGTTTGCCCCCTAAGCATAATTGGTGGCGATATAGTCAAAGAAAGAACCGATGTATTAGAGGGTGACCTTGGTGATTTTAAGGATGTTTCATTCGATATGGAAATTGTAAACGGCTGCATAAAACTAAGAAGCTGGAATGAACCGAATTATAGGATCGTAGTTGTTACGAAAGCTATGGTATGGAGCGAAAAAGGCGCCGAAAAAATGTTGAATTCAACCAGTATTAAGATAGATAAAGAAAAGAGTGAGTCAGAAATCGGTCTCAATTTAATGGTGGATGTCCCCAGTACAAATTGGTTTGGGGTATCTACCGACATTGAGGTATATCTCCCCAAAAATATGAGCTATGACTTGGAATTAGAAACCGCAAATGGTTTAATTGAACTGGATGGGATAAACGGCAGTTTTGCAAGTTTGGAAAACGTTAATGGGGATATAGTTATAGAAGATGTAAATTTTTCGAATATCTGCGCAGAAACGGTTAATGGCAGAATCCAAGCAAGTTTAACATCGAATGAAGCCAAATTAAAAACAGTGAATGGAAAAATTGATTTAGAGACCGGAAATGCCAGCGGGAGATATAAAATCACGACTGTTAATGGGGGCGTTATAGTAAAGCTACATTTCTTCAATGGTGTTGGGTATCATGTTAAAGCGAGTACATCTATGGGAAATGTGGATATTGATGGACCAGATTTTTTATTCGAGAAGAAAGATAGGAAGCAGCAGGAAGCATGGACTGAAGACTTTGAATTGATGGAAACCAAGGTTCATGTTATAGCGGAGACAGTAAACGGCGATATAGAAGTGAGAAAATGAATATGGATCTAAACTCAAAAATTCAAAAGCTAAACACTTACCACGGCGTGGTGTGGTTGGGGCGATCATCATTTCTAAAACCACCTGGATTCCAGGGTCCAAGTTGCTAAGAAGGGTTCTGCAAGGATTGTTTCCGAAATTTTTATAAAGTGCTGAGAAAATTATAATTAATGAGAACTGCGCGTGAATACAAAGAGAAGGAGATATACAAAAGATTAGAGCCTTAAATCAGTGCGTGGTTTAGAAAGAATTTTTGTCCGTGGGAATCACGATACTTTTTTAGGTCCTCTTAAACGTTTCCCGAATATCAAAATCGTTAACGAGCTTTGCAAAGGCGATATATTGTTCATCCACGGTCATAACAAAGATTTTTTGAGTATTATTAGAAGGAAAAAGAAGAAAAAGAGACGAAGAACCATAGTGGTTGCACATGAGCACCCCTTTCTTATCTTAGGAGACCGTGTCGGAGCGAGAGTGAGATTGCCCTGTTTTCTCAAAGGTAAACTGAAGCTCTATGGCTACGGACACGGATATGGATATGATAAGAACTTAATAGTAATGCCGGCTTTCTCTCCTTTAGCCGGAGGCATACCTGTAAACGTTGTAAACAAAGAGGAATTTTTATCGTCGATTCTAAAGAGCGCGGAGGTTGACCGCGACGAAATGGAAGTGTATGCAGTAGATGAGGAGATAGGCATGTTGGAATTTCCTGAGTTGAGGAAATGGAAGGCGGTGTCTCTGTGCTTGTAATTAAACCCTTTTCTTTAAAACTTTTAAGAAAAGTTTTATTAAAAAAGCTTCGCGGGAAAAAAGCGTTTACGGAAAAGAAAATTTTTTCTTAGGTAAATATTATTTCCGTAGCATATATGACTATGGATAGAATCTACATACTATATCACGGCTCGTTTGGAGAACTGGTAACAGGTCATCTGGCTATGAGTGAACTTGCAGACAGGATTGTGAGCCTCTACGACCTTAAAATTACGTCCGTGTCGCTTGACGAGCCGGAGAACGACATGCCGGAAGACATACCACTATCCGAATGCGACCTTCTACTTGTGCTTGGGATACTCCCCAAAGCGGGCGACCTCGTACCAATCATAGCCGAAAGAACAGGAGCAAAAGCTGTTCTTTGGCCTGTTGAAGACCCGAACTTGATACCAGAGGGTAAATATTCGATTGAAAACGAGCTCAAAAAGAAGGGTATCCACATTGAATTTCCTGAACCTCTTTGTTCGCTGGACATGAGCGATAATGAACTGGTCAAATCTTTTGTCGAATCTTTCGGGAAGTCTAAATTTGAACTCAGAGTTAATGCGAAAAGCAAAGTTATCGAAGCCGTAAAAGTCATCAGAGACACTCCTTGCGGCTCGGCTTCAAAAGTCGCTGAGAAGCTTGTGGGTATGTCCTACAAAGACATGAAATCTTTTGAGGAACAGGTGATGCAGATGCACGATAACGAGTGTGTGGCTTACATGGGTCCGGAAAGACCGATAATGCAGCAAGCAGGTAGATTGCTCGTGGATGCGATAAAGGAGGCCTTTCCATAAAAAATCCCAAATCCCAAGCATCAAATCACGATTTAGGAATAGGGTATAGCCTGGATTTATTTGTAATTTGTAATTGATCTCTGACCCCTAATCCCTCTTTGGCTACTTGGCTATTGGCTATGATTGGATATCTTTAAAGGTATTTCTGGAAATAAAGCTCACTGACGAATATTTCCATAAAGTTCTCTTCTTCTTCAAGTTTTACATGCTCAATCCTTTTGGCAACTGCTTCTGCATCTTCTCTCTTTGTCTTTGATATCAACGCCTGCCTTGCACCTTCTATCGCGGCATTTCCCATCTTCTTCACCTTTTCTTGCTCAACTGCGGGTAGAAGTCCTATGCGTATCGCATTCTCAGTGTTTGTAAAGTTCACGAAACCCCCCGCCAGAAAGATGCAGTCTATCTCCTCAAGTTCGATTCCGTATCTTTCCAGCAGGACCTTTATGCCGACCGAAACAGCGGTTTTCGCAAGATTTAACTGGTCAATGTCCTTTTCTGATATACTAATTCCTTCGGCTATTTTAAATTCTTTCTCAGCGCCATAGAACTTACCTCTACCATCAATTATTCTCTTGTCCAGAAGTTCTGCCAGAGCGTCTATCAACCCGGAACCGCAAATTCCAACAGGAGCGGCATCGGCAATCGTTTTGTACCTAACTTTTCCATTCGTATTCACTTCTTTTATCGCCCCACTTACGCCGCCTATTCCGCACGTTATGCCAGCGCCTTCAAATGCGGGACCTGCTGCACAGGACGTTGCAATTAATCTGTCTTTGTTCCCGAGCACGATTTCTGTGTTGGTTCCGATGTCTATTGCCATACCTATAGGCTCGTTTTTGTACATCTCCGTCGCCAGCACGACAGCCAGAGCGTCAGCACCGACAAAACTTCCTATCAGGGGAAGACCATAAACCCGGGCATCGGGATTTGCTTCGAGCCCGAGTTCTTTCGCCGTTTTGCTTACTGGCTTTACACTCAAAGGTTCATAAGGGCTTTTGCCAAGCGACTCGACAGAATAGCCAAAAAACAGGTCTCTCATTACGGGATTGCCCACGACGACCATCTCATAGACTTTGCCCGGGTCTGTCAGGGCTGTAATCATTTCGTTCACCGCGGTTCTGATTTCTCTTTCGAGTATGTCCTGCCCTTTTCTTGCAAATTCTATCCTTGAAATTACATTGTTTCCGTATTTGGTCTGTGGATTTTCTCTTGATATAACAGAAGAAACTTTCCCGCTCTCAAGGTCAATTAAATACATAGCAAGCGTTGTTGTCCCTATGTCAAGAGCGATGCCGTATATTTCTCCTGTATAGTCGCCTATATCTTCTGACTCACAAAAAACTCTTTCGCCCTCCAGGTGCACAAAGGGCTCAAGAGCGATTTCCTTATATTCTCCTGATTCTAAAACGTAGTAGGTTCTTCTTGGAACTCGTGCATAAATGTGTTCGTCGGTTCTTAATATTCGTGCCTGGCATGCAAGTCTGTGCGTATCGTCGTGTACAAATTTGTTTTCCGCCTCGGTCTTATCCGAGAGTACTCCGGGGGCGCACTCAACTTCGACTTGACACTGACCGCACTTTCCCTCGCCACCACACGATGCGTTTATGTCTATTCCCAACTCTTGCAAATAAGACAGTATGGTCCTTCCCTTAACAAGTTCGGCTTCTTTTCCGGACTCCGTGAAAATGATGTTCATGACATTAGATTAGTAGATGGTAGGATAATAAAAAATCCCAAATCCCAAGCATTAAATCACGCTCCTTTTTGTAACTTTGCCAGGATAAAAATCTTCTTTTTCGATTTTAATGGTTATCACGAGTTTTCAAGTTAGATTTCTTCTATGCGGTCTTATTTTCTCAACTTTATTGGATTTTTTGGATTTATTTTACGAATGGAACTGTTATATCAAATATTTTCGAGAGGAAAAACAACCGAAAAGCTTTTATATTGATTTGACAATTTTGTTGATTACCTTAAAGCGACATGGGCGAAACAGAAGCGAAAGCGGGAAGGGGAACAAGAAGCGATCTTAGGCATGACAACCATACGGTGTCATTGCTGACCGATCACTTAGTTTTTTCGCATAAATATAGGGGGAAGGTATTGCTCGGCGAGGTGTCGGAAGCGGCGGAAGAAACTGTAATAGATGAGGAGAAAGAAAAAGCGCTCAAAACCGGGTATATAACTCTTTATACCAAATTTTTTCATGCTCTCAGGCTCCGTACTTCCACAATTTATTGCGGGGTGGTGTAGGATGGGCTTAGCATGAATAAGAAAACTAACAGGAGGTCGTCCTGGGGAAAAAAACGGAAAATGAAAAATCGAATGAGTAGAATTTTGTTCTATGGCTTATTTGGGCTGTTTATTTTAGTCCTGGTTGTTGCTTATCCAGTCGATAACGTTTATGCTTTAACAAATACCACAATTTATGACGATGAGCCACAAGATTGGGGTTCTGCAACATGTGCAAATTTTGATTACTGGATGGAAACTTTCTCAATACAGGCAGGTGACTCAAAAAAAGTAATAATTGATAAAACCTTTTTCCAAGATGAAGAAGTATATCCATTTAACCAAACTGAAATAATTTATGGGTTAACTTTAAGTGGTTCTATACAACTTTATGGTGACACAAGTTTGATTCGTGTAATATTAGTTGATAATGACTTTAATGAATACCTTGTTTATGAAGCATATCCGTTGATTGTTACCAGCAATTCTTTTTCTGTAATGAATGTATGCGAAGAAACTTGTTTGTTGGAATCTATAACACCTTATTCATTAAAAATAGAAGTGATTGATGCTTCAATACATATTGATGAGCTTTCTTATCCCGATTCTATCATAAGAGGAATCAGAGACATTGCCGAGTTACAAAAGCAAATAAAAGAAACTCAAAATGCAGCAAAAATCAAAGAAATAAATAATCAAATTAAAAGGAAAGGACTAAAATGGATTGCCGGAGAAACTTCAGTTTCCAGGCTATTCTATGAAGAAAAAAAGAAATTGTTCGGCAGAGATAAAGTACCCAATTTGCAGGGTGCCGAATATTACAAAGGCGGTATTTTGGAAATTAAATCAGGGGATACTTCCCCATCTTTATCAACTGACGGTGGATCTTCATCGCTAATTGAATCTTTTGACTGGAGAAATAGACATGGAGCTAATAATCCAGACTCCCCCTATTATGATGGCGATCCCAATGGGAGTGGTTGGATTACTCCTGTTAAAAGCCAAGGGTGTGCTCATTGCTGGGCATTTACTCCACTTCATGCTACTGAAGCTATTGTCAATCTTTATTTCAATCAGCACCTCGATTTAGACTTATCAGAACAGGACGTAGCCTCCTGCAGTGGAGGAAATATAGGCTGCTGCGAGGGAGGATATAAAGGCACTGCTTTAGATTATATCACAAATACCGGTGTTGTAGATGAAGGGTGTTTTCCCTATTCAGCAAGCTGCGAATCTTGTGCCAACAAGTGTTCTAATCCTAATGAGCAGATTAATATTAGTGGGAAATTGTATCCTGGATATGATGAAGAAGATATAAAAAGGGCCATTATTAATTATGGACCTATAACTGGTGGTATCCTCAGCTGGTGGCATGTTATGGTAATGGTAGGGTTTGATAAAGATCCTGAGGATAGAGAAACCCTCTGGATATTTAAAAATAGCTGGGGAACCGGGTGGGGTGATAATGGATATGGGTATTTAAAAGTTGAATTAAATGATATGTACAGTAGAGAGGCATTACTAACTCCTGTAACAAGTTTAGAAACACCTTATGAAATAGCCTGTTATGATAAGGATGGCGATGGATATTACAATTGGGGTATTTCTGAAAATAAGCCTCCCTCGTGTCCTGAGGGCTGCCCTGCTGAGAAAGATTGTGACGATTCGAATCCCTGTTTAGGCCCTTTTGATTCTGATGGCTATTGTATAGTGATTTGTCTTTGCACTGCCGAGTATGCGGTTCATCAGGCCGGTGTTTCTAATCCTGATAGGTTTCTGAATCCTCTAAGAGAACTGAGAGACTACCACCTTAAGGACGAGTATGTTGACCGTTACTATGACTACACTCCTGAGTTGACGAGGGCCATGGCAAGGAACCCCGCTCTGACGTTTAAGGCAGCCCGACTTCTGGCCAAGTACTCGCCCATGGTAAGGTGTCAGGTTCATGGAATTAGTGGGGATAGGCTCATTACCAGGAGAGATGTGGAAGAGATGGTATCTTTCACAGACAGCTTAGAGAGAAGTGTCTTGAAGAATAGAGACGAGATAGGTGCCGAGAGGAGTCAGGAGATAATAAAATTCCTGGACGAGTTCAAGGAACAAGTAGAGGCATCTGAGGGCAAGACCTTCAGCGAGGCACTCCAAGGCTCTATCTACTGTAAGTGCGAGCAGATGCCAGATCTGGTGATCACCAACATCACACTGGACAGCAATAAGGTCAAATACACCATTGAGAACCAAGGGGAAGCAGCTACGAAGGGTCTTATCGTCAACATACTCCGCATTGGCGGAGTACCAGTCTCAAAGGACCTAATAATCAGGTCAATCCAGCCAAGTCAGAGCCTGGAAAAAAACTTCAGACTATACAGACAAACGGAGATAGATACCAGCACCATCGTAGTCTGCGCCGACTTCAAAAATAGTGTGATGGAGAGCGATGAAGAGAACAACTGTCTTGTCTTGTATGGAAAACCTGGAAGGAAGGAGAACAATTAGCCTCCTTAGACAAACAGGGGCAGTGGGCAGTGTTACTTACTAAAAACAGGTAAGAAATAGGAATATGTGCTGTGGATGGATCTATTCCATCCACAAACTTTTTTAAAATTTAAATTTTAAACCCCAAACACAAGCGTAGCAATACCAATCGCTCCTGCGTACTGCGAATAGGGGGGAGAAAATAAAACAACAGGGATGCCCCGCATTTTAGAGCTTGTCCCATAATTAGATATTTTGCGAATTTGGATGCTTATTTTTGTTTATAAAGCCCCATTTGAGGTTCTTTTTCCGGTGATTTTGAATTGTGGGGCAGCCTCTTTAATGCGGGGTGGCGAGGATGGGGCTTCTTAGTTATATAAAAGAGGGATATGAAAATGGAAAGTCAAAGAAGAAAATTTGAAAGGTAGGAGGTGAATACAAAGGGGAGTGATATGCTATGACCAAAAACAAAGATGTAAAAATGTTGAAAGTCGCTTTGCTGAGCTTTGCAGTCGTGGTGTTTTTCTATGGCTTCGTTTTGCTGTTTATTCCAGGCATGTTTGTAACCGTATCAGGCTCCCAACCCGTGTATTTCGGTTGGATTCGCTGGATTGGTGGTATTCTTATTTCCCTAGGAATCGGTTCACTGCTGGTCTTTCGTGACCCCACCAACCAGGGCATCTTCGTAACGACGATCTCGTTAGGGACCCTCCTTGCAGGCCTGGGGATTCTGTACTCTTGGCTCATGCATGAATATAGCGGAGCCACCTGGTTCTTCACACTGCCAGCCATCGTCGTCCTGGCTGTCTCTGTCTTCCTCTGGTGGAGTCGGCAACAGGCAAAAGAAATTCTCTGAGCAGGGTAGTGGAAAAGGGAGCATCACCTGTTAACTCTGTTTCCTCTAACCTCACATAATTCAGGGATATTGTCGCGTGTTTATCTTTTACACATTTTATGAAATATGTTTGGTAATAAATAAGCTTTATGCTTATATGCGATTCTGATGAGTTTTAGAATCTGATTCTGCAAATTGCATTTTGTCATCAATCAGCTTTGGCATTTGACCACCATCGCACCATATTTAAGATTTGCGTATCTTTAGTGTTTTTATTCTTTCCTGTTGAGATGTGGTGCAAATAATTAAGTGGTTTTGAGTACAAATTAATGACAAAAAGTATTTAACATATCTTGCCTTTTATCAGTCAGGTGATATTATGAACGGGATTGTGATTGAAGGAGAAAAGGGCAAACAGTTTGTCATAGATTTGAGGGATTCTCTCCAGAGGAGGTACGAGCTTATCAGAGAATTAAAGTTGAGCGGTAGTCCTAAAGAAGAGATTTGTGCAAAATATGGGTATAGCAGAGTTATGGGTCATTTATACGAGACTGCATGGGGCAAACACAGGTGGGAAGGGTTAAAGGACAAAAAGAAAGGACCTAAGAGGAAGTCCCGGAGAACTAAAGAGCTGGAGAATAGGGTATTGGCTATCCGATTCAAAAGTCCTGAGAAGGACATGTATGAGATAACAGACATTCTTACCGAAGAAGGCTATGATATCAGTGCAAGGAGTGTTGCACGTGTGCTCTCAGAACACGGGGTTACTTTAAAAAAAACGAGGCTGAAAGCTTGAACCCTATACTTCTGGAGAAAAGCGACTCGAATAGCGAGGGAAATGAGAGGTCAAAATGCAACCGGAATCCTGATGAAATAAAAAGGGAGTTGGATAAAGCCTTGAAAGACGGTTTTAACACATTCTACGGTGGAAGCTTTCTCCTTATCCCGTATCTTCTCCATTTGGGAATCGTGGAGAAGATCAACGCCCTTAGAGTGGAGAAACAGAGCGGCATTCCTGTCGAGAAAGCGGTTTTAGCATTGCTCCATCTGGGCATTGTGGGCAAGAAGCGGATAAGCCGGGTTGAGAATGTGACGGATCAAGGTCTCGCAGTTTTCGCAGGATTGGGTAAAATGCCGGATCCCTGCTTTTTCCACGATTTCTTAGATAAAGTGAAAACATTGGATGCGGAACAATTTAACATCCTGTGTTCCAGGAGATTCAGAGAAATGGGGCTTTTTAAGGGCAAGATAGTCAATCTTGACAGGCACTTTATGGGTTACTTCGGGAAGAAGAGGATTGGAAAGGACAAACATCCTACCAGGAATATCAGTATGAAGGGCGTGAATGCCTCTTTCACCCATGACCAGGAGACCGGCGACCCAATGTTTGTGAGAGCAGATTACCCGGGACTGAAACCTGAAGATGTAGCGATTCCCATGCTGAACACGACAAAGGACATCATTGGTGACGAAATGGAGACGGTTGTCTTCGATAAATGGTTTTCGGTGGGCTCTCTTTTGGACTATATCGACAAAGAAATGAGGATAAAATACGTGACTCTTCTCAAACTCTTTCAAAATCGTATAGAAGAGATGAAGTCAATACCCGCAGAACAGTTCAGGGAAATGGCTGATGGCAGAAAAATCACCTTTATACACACCTCGCTAAGAAACTATCAGGGAGAAGCAAAACTAATCGTGATCCGGTTCTATGAGGATGGGGAAGAGAAATACTACGGCTACTTGACAAATGA
>JAGLZV010000181.1 GCA_023131215.1 Candidatus Methanophagales archaeon
AAAAAATCTTTTAACGTCCCAAGCTTGGCTGTTTCCTCCAGTTGTATCTCTATAACCTCTTTTAAGTTTTTTTTTGCCTTTTCAGCCGTAGGACCACAACTTGCAAGGTCCAATTCTGGGCAATATACTGTGAACATACCCCCTTCCTTCCATATTTCGATGGTAGCGATTATCCTTTTCATGGTTACTTCTCACTTTTATTATTTCGTATTTCTTCTCTAAGCATAGATAACTATTGTAATTAATAGGTATTAAAACTTAATTGCTTCATCAGAATGACTATCGAAGAGGACATCAAGAACGTCGAGGACGAAATAAGAAAAACACCCTACAACAAGGCGACAATGCATCACATCGGACGGCTAAAAGCGAAACTCGCCAAGCTAAAGGAGGAGCTGCAAAAACGTGCAACCACAAAATCCGCGGTCAAAGGCGATGGATATGCGGTAAAAAAATCGGGAGATGCGACTGTCATCATGGTGGGGTTTCCGTCAGTCGGTAAATCCACGCTGCTCAACTGTCTTACGGGCACCACTGCTGAGGTTGCCGATTATGATTTCACTACGCTCGAGGTGATTCCGGGTACGCTCCTCTATAAGGGTGCACGGGTGCAATTTCTCGATGTTCCGGGGCTTATCGCAGGTGCTGCGGCAGGACGAGGGCGCGGCAAAGTGGTACTATCAGTGATGCGAAACGCAGACCTCATTCTTATCCTCATAGATGTCTTTCATCCGCAACAGTACGATACATTGGTAAAAGAGCTATACGACGCGGGCATTCGAATTAATACCAAACCGCCGGAAGTTGTCATCCATAAAGCACATAAAGGAGGAATTACGGTAAACAGCACCGTTGATCTCGAGCTTGACGATAAAATGATCAAAGCGGTGTTAGCAGAATACAAAATACACAATGCAGAGGTTCTTATACGGGAGCGCATCACACTCGAGGACTTTATTGATGCGGTTATTGGAAACCGGAAATACATCCGTGCGCTCACGGTTATAAACAAGATAGATCTGGTGGATTCTGAGCGGCTTCAGACACTCGTGGAGCGATTCCCTGACTCAGTTACGATCTCCGCCGCAGTCGGCATAAACATTGAAGCACTGCGAGAAAGAGTGTATAGCGAACTCAGATTCATACGTATCTATATGAAGCCACAGGGTGCGTCACCGGATATGGAGAATCCACTGGTTATAAAACGAGAATCCACTGTTGCTGACGTCTGTTCGACCATTCATCGTGATTTCGTTACGAAGTTCCGATATGCACGCATCTGGGGTAAGTCAGTGAAGTACAGAGGGCAGCGCGTGGGTCTTTCATATGTGCTCGCAGATGGCGATGTAGTGAGCGTAGTAACGCGGAAATGAAAGGCTTTTTCATTGTTTTCTTAGCACATGTTCTTTTTCTAAAAGAAAGTGTATCAGCAACTCATTCTCCTCATCTTTCTTCACCGAGAACCTTATATGGGCAGGCAAACCAAAAGAAGCGCAATCTCTTACCATGAGTCCGTGCTTCAAAAGCTCTCTTTTCACTTCACTTGCACTTGCACTTGCACTTGCTTTTCCATCGCAAACATCAAAGATATAAAAATTTGCATCTGAACGTATTGCACCTCCAAAGGCTTCCTCCATCTTCTTTTTACTCATTTCTATCTTCTCCACCGTTCTAACTAAAAAATCGTCACCTTCTGCTCCAATTACCGCTATCCCAATTTTCTGTGCAAACGCACTCACATTCCAGGGAGCTTTTATTTTCCTCATCTCTCTTATATTTTCCTCTGATGAAATTGCATATCCTACTCTTACACCTGGGATTGCAAATGATTTCGTTAGAGAACGCAAAATAATCAGGTTCTGAGTGGACGAGATCATATCATGCGATGGAAAAGCATTCCTTACAAAATCCACATACGCTTCATCCATCACTACTAATGCATCAACCATCTCCGCTTCCGCTATTATCTGTTCTATTTCATTTTTACCAAGATATTGCCCCGTTGGGTTATTCGGATTGCAAAGAAATACCACGTCATCTTTCATCATTCCCGCTACAATCGCCTCAGGATTGATTTGCACTGCGGGCATTTCTATACGTTTTGTTTTTGCACCAACCATTTTCGCTGCAACTTCGTATTCTCCATAAGTGTGCTTCAACATCAGCGCCCTATGTTTAACAAAAGAAAGTGCTACGAGCTGTATTAGTTCTGAAACTCCAGCTCCTACCAATACTTCCTCCTTCCCGCATCCAAATTTTCTCGATATTTTCTCTCTTAACTCGCTGCATTCGGTGTCTGGATACTTATTTATTTCAGCCATCGCTTCTTTTATCACATCGAAAACAAAATCCGGCGGTCCATAAGGGTTTAAATTCACACTGAAGTCGATTACTTCGCTCTTCTTATCGCTTTCCACTTTCCCTCCATGCTCACAAATTTCTATCCCATATAACGGATTTCTTGGTTTGACCATGTTTAGCTCCTAACACTTTTTCTTTTTTAC
>JAGLZV010000182.1 GCA_023131215.1 Candidatus Methanophagales archaeon
GCCATATAGTTTTGGGATGAAGCCGGTAAACCCTTTTCTTTTCAAAAAGAAAAGCGTTTTCGGAAAAGAAAACATATGGTTCTTTGATTAAACAAACCCTTTATAAGGCTATGCTTGCGGGGTCATGGGGCGGAGCCCCACATAAGAAACTCGTTTGTTATTCCGGCGTAATTGTCTCCAAAAAGTCAACTCTTTCAAAATCTGAGTCGAAAGTGGCTATCTTTTTGATGTTATAACGTTTACAGGTGGCAACAATAAGAGCGTCGTTTGGCAATAAACGATATTTATCAACAACTTCCTTAGCAATCTCAAAAATATCTTCGCTTAATTCCAAGACAATCAATTTATCTTTTATTGAATTAAGCAGATGTAGCCTCTCAACTATTAACTCTTTTCCTTTACCTTTTTCGAATTCCTCTTTCATTCGATGGAAACTATATTTTTCGAGTTTTAAATCCTCTAAAACACCACTAACAACAATTTTGAAGCTTGTCTCCTCAAGAACGTTAACTGGTACGTGTAAGATATATTCTGGGAGTTTTATTAGGGCACCAACCTCACCTTCAAGTATAACTTTTAGAAGAAGGGATGTATCAATCAAGCATTTTTCCTTCATAGTATATCTCATCTAATTTTTTTAGACTGATTTTCGACTTTGGTAAAGTTTTAACGGCATTTTTTATTTCTTTAATGTCTTCGGATGTGATGATCCCCCTTTCCTTTTCTATTGTAACTTTTGCTTTCCCTCCTTCTTTTAATTCTACCTTCGTTAGTGGCTTAAACACACCCTTTTCATACACAACCTCAATTGTTTTTTGCATCTCTCATCACCTCATTTATTTGTTTCCTGAGTATAAAAAGGTATTTCTTCTTTTTACATTCCAAGCAACCCCGTGCCCCCTACGGCGCGAACCTTATTCTATGCCCTTTAAACTCTTCCTCTCCTCCATAATCCCACGTGATTATTATCAGATTATCACACTTCAGCTCAGCACTTGCCTTGATAATCCCTTCGATTTCTCTTCTCTCTATTTCTTCTCTGCTTTGAAAAGAAAAACTTACGATATAGCTGATTTTTTTAATTATAAACCTACCGATATATTTATATATTCCCCTGACCAATTTTTTAATCATGCGAAGGACAGAGATACTAAAAATTTTATTTTGTGGTTAAAGAAGGCTTAAAGGTCGAGGAATTGATTCGGCTTGTTGGGGAATAGAGGAAGAAAAAACAGAGAGGAGAGAGGTAAGGGCGCTGATAAAAGCGATGGACGAGTTTAAGTTAAACCAGGGGCTGGTCATAACCGAGGGCATAGATAAGGAAGAGGAGATTGATGGTAAGAGAATAGTGTACAAACCCTTGCAGGAGTGGCTGTTAGAAATATAGATATGTTATTTCACCAGTGCTATCGTTCACTTTATAGTGATATGCGCCGTCTCCGCCCCCACCTTCTGCACACCTATTGTCGCCAGCACCAACATCCCGAAAACCAAAATCACAATCACAATCAATCTTATATTTCCATTACATACGCATCAAATAATTCTTTTTTTTCTTTAAAATTTTTAAGAAAAGGTTTGTGCTAAAAGAAAAAATAATAGTTTCTTTAGTAAAGGTTTCTTTTTAAAAGAAAAGTTTATTTTAAGCAGATATAGGCTCCCGGAATTTCCCTATCCTGTATTCCGCTTTATAAGGGTCATAAACCGAATTATTCTGATAATCCACTGACAAATGGATTGCCCAATAGCCATAACGCCCTTCATCCAGCAGGATTTTTATCGTGTGCGTATCATGGTAGCCCATTGCGGTTGAGATATTTTCAAAGCCATACAATTTCCAGAACGGGTCAATTATAAACCAATTGGACAAATCTCGCCAGTTACCGCCTGTATATATTATTCCGTATGCGTGAACGCCAGAAGAGCCCCATGCTATCGTCTTCGGTCCTAAACTTCTGTATCCCAATCGGCAGAGGTCACGTGCATAATGAACACAAACAGCACTGTCGTTCTTTGGCGATTCAAGGCTCGTGTAATGCTCTACCCACGTAACAGTTCGGTTTGGATTCTGAGGATAAACGACCTCGTCAAGAATAATTACAGGCTCTTCGCCTCTCTCTATCGTATAATTGCTCAGGTTCCAAACCGAAATATTTACCGCCACCTGGTAGCGATAATTTAAAGGAACGTGGTCTGCGAAATAATAGAAATCTTTATGGTCACATCGAAAATCTGCATTCAAATCCCATGCTACATACCAGTTATATCTTTCGTTGAAGTGCGACTTCAATATGTTTAAATCGAGTTGATTGATATATGCATCGTCATTAAAATCGAGGTCAGTCAGCGAGGCAATTCTTTGTTCTTGTTCTTGTGGCTGCTGTCCAACACAGGCTCCTGTCATGAATCCATATAAAAATAAAAGCAGCAAGCTCAAATTTAAAAATTTGGGATATCTCGCAGTCCTGTAAATTTTTACCATCCTTACCACACCTTGTTTCGTCACATTTCTTTTTTTTCTCTTTTATTGTATAGTTATTTCAGTACCCTAACTCCGCATCATTTTAGGGAATACATCAATCCCTAACAGTTTGTCGAGTTCAGCTACTTTTCTTGGAATCTCTGAAATTACCTCCTGCTCGCCATCCGTGACGATATAAACCTTTGAAAACTCTTCCAGCAGATCTAGAGGAGAGAACTTACGGAGAAGCCCGGCTTCTTTAAGCGCAGCCTCGAGCGTGCAGTAGCCGTAGAGGGCTAAGAAGGACGTGAATAGATGCCCGAAAACGCTCTCATCGTCCTGCAGATACATCCTGTCGGCATTCAGCACATTTTTATAGGTATCAAACTGATTCTCCACACCACCGCGCTGCTTATACATCATGAAGACCTCTCCTCCTTCCTTATCCAGATCTGAGATTAGGAGGATCCTTCCAGCACGTTTTAGACCTCTCCCAAGCCTTTCCTTATTAATCGTTCCCTCATCCAGTCGCTTATACAGCGTCTTCTCTTCCTCCATCCTCAGCACCGCGTCTTCGAATAAATAGAGGAAATACCCCTCTACCCGCCTCTTCCCGAACCTGATCAGTCTTTCACGGTAGAAGAAGTGTCCTGTGAGGTGAATCCTTATATCGTATAGCTTGCTATTCCTTCGAGCAGGAAGGAGGAAGGATATCTCTTGTTCAAGGAGAAACGCCACAACATCCTTGGAGAAGAATCCCCGGTCAAGTATGAGTATCTTGCCCTCTATGCCGCCCTCTCTGATCGAGTTATACAGAGAGGTTATGTCCTTAATCGAGCCCGGCAGTGCCCTTATCATGGTTGGTAGGCCCTTATCCACTGAATAGAGGAGTGCGAGATTTATCTGAGGGACATACACATGGTCTTTATTGTACCCCATCTCTGCAATGTTGATGCCCTCGGAACGTGTGAAGACAACGCTCAGATCGTAGACAAACTGCCGGCCATTCCTCGATAGCTCCCTGAAGATGATGTCTTGACCGCCTCTGTCCGAGCCCACCGCCTTCAACACCTCAGAAAGCTTCTTCGAGCTGAGATTCGGTGTGAGATTATTCGGATCGTGGAGTCGCTCCCACACGCTCGCAACCCGCTTCAAGGGGATATAACCAAGAATGCGCGTCGTAGAAAGTGCGTAAATCTCCTGCCAGAGTTCGTCAAAACCTTCTTTGAGCAGTGGGAGTAGGTCCTGCATCGCTCTGTGGAGCAGCATGGCATTGCCGTACTGTCGTATGCTTCTGGGCCGAAAACGCAGAATTCCCCTCTTGCTGCTGATAAAACCGCGCTCTTTATCGAGTTTCCCAAGATAGGTCGATCTCTTCCGCCGCTTCTTCAATTCTTTATCCCAGAACGTGGTGGATCGATACACATAGTAAGAACTTCCGAAGTTCTTTATCTCGATCCCCCGTTCGCCTTCGCTTCTCTGTGCCCTCACCCAAGTGCCTACCCATTCTTCCATGTTATACCCTATTAGGGTATAAGTATATAAAACTTGTTATGCTATCGTATGAGCGTGCAATTGGTAAATACGGTGTGAATAACTTCGTGTTTCGTGAAGTTATCCCCTAAAATCGGGAGAGTTAGGGTTCAGTAATAAATTGCAAATATTAAACCACGAGATTTCACGAGATTAACACAAGAAAGAGAGGTTAATATGGGATAAAATAACAGATGGAAGCCTGGAACCTGATTGCCATTATTGTTCTCTCGTGGAAATCTGTGTAATCTTGTGGTTAATACTTTTCGGAATGACTATAATTTAATGCACAAAATCTTCTACTTTCCGTTTTATATCCTCTGCATTCATAATGGATGTCCCAACAAGCAAAGCGTCTGCACCTGCCTCAAACATCCTCCTTGCGTCTTCTTTATTATTAATTCCACTCATCGCCACCAAAAAGACATCGGCTGGTAGCTCAGGTTTAACCTCCGGTGCAATCTGCTCAAAAGTTTCCAGATTCACTTCAAACGTATCTAAGTCTCGATTATTTATGCCTATTAACGCTGATGATGAAATTCCCGTTAGGTCAAGGTCAGCGTCAAAAATCTTGCTTTTCGATTCTCCATCTATCTCAATAAGTGCTTCCATACCAAGCGAAGAAGCCTCCTTTGCCAGCTCATTCAATCTTTCTGCACTCAAGAATCTCGCTATTAACAATATCGCATTTGCGCCATACGCATAGGACTCGTACACCTGGAAGTCATCGAAAATAAAGTCCTTTCTCAATACTGGCAGACCAACAGAAAGTTTAACGGTTTTTAAATCTTCTAAACTACCGGAAAAAGCCTCGTCTGTTAAAACTGATATTGCACATGCACCGCCTTTTTTCATTTGGTTCGCTGCTTCCACAGCTTCTATTTCTACCGCTTCTTCTCCTTCTTTTAAACCTCTTCTCTTTACCTCTGCGATTATAGCTCTTTTTTCCGCTTTTTTCGTCTCTAATATCGCTTCTTTTATGCTTTTTTGGTCCTTTAGCTTCTCAATGGTCTCTCTCTTCCTTTTTAGTATTTCTTCTACCATTTTTTCTCCTTCTCAAAATTTTGTTGGGCTTTTGAGTAAGTATAAGCAATGATTTATATTTTTTCCGATAATTATAGCTATTTATATTGCAATATTATAACAAATTGCAAGGAGGGTGAATGAAGGAAAAATATATGGTTCGCTCATAGTCGGGAATAAACGAAATACTTTGGATTATCTCCTATTTGGGAGGAATAAACTGAAGTTAAGTTCGTTCATTCACTGTTAGGCGAAAGTTTCCCTGTTTCAAAATGGGGGGGTATTGTCAATGAAAGTTTTACAAACAGAAGAAGAATTAAAGTCTCATTTGAAAGAACAGATTCAGTTCTTAATAAGGTCCTCAAAGTCTTATGATGAAGGATTTGAAGATGAAGCTAAAAGATTGGCTGTAGTAATTCGAGTTTTGGTTCACGATACTTCGCAATCGACTTCTTTACTAAAGCTTTTGAAGAAAAAGGATATTTTGTTTTATGATACAACAGTGGATTTGCATCAAAATACTTTGTTGCATCAAGGTGGTCTTGCATATATGAGAATCAGTTCAAATGGAGCGAAATATTACGCTCCACTTGATGATGTCCCACCATACAGGGCAAATAATAAAGTTCCATTTGATGACTGGTGGAACAAGACGGTCTATTTAGATTTAAATCGTAATCAATTCACAAGAAAGAGTTTAGTTCTTGCTGTATCGAATACAGATGGGGGAGCACACGTCGATCCACGCCTGAATAAAGCTTATGCCGGTCTTTCCAGGTTTAATTCTTTAGGATGGAAATTCTTTAAGAATGAAGTTGAAAAAGATTTCAAAAATGGGCCGGAATTACCAAGTATTCGTCAAATCGCCCATGAAGTTTTAAAATCTCTTGCAGATAAATTTCCAGAACATTTTTAGTGCCGATATAACCATGACTATGTTGAAAGGAAATAGGCAAAACATTCGTCAAAATTCACTCCGCCACATCCTTTGAAAGATTACATTCTCACTTCGCAAACCTGACGAACTCCTCCAACTTCTCTGCCGCCTGTCCACTTTCTAACACATCCCTCGCAATTTCAAACCCTTCTCCTATGCTTCTCGACTCAGCAGCGGCGAAAATAGCCGCTGCTGCGTTCAGTAAAACAACGTCACGCTTCGCCCCTTCCTCTTTGCAGCTCAAAACATCTCTCAATATTCTCGCGCTCTCTTTCCTATCGCCACCCGCAATTTTTTCGGGCAAAGCCCTTTCCACACCAAAATCCTCCGGGTTAATGAAATACGTCCCTATTTTGCCATCTTCCAGTTGCGATACTCTTGTCTTCCCGCATACTGAAACCTCATCCACTCCCGGCTCTCCATGCACCACCAGCGCCTTCTTCAGTCCTAAGATGCGAAGCACTTTTGCTATGAGCTCGGTAAGCGCGGCATCGTAAACGCCAATGAGCTGATGTGTAGCATTTGCGGGATTCGTTAACGGACCCAGGATATTAAAAACTGTCCTCATACCTAACCTCTGCCGCACTTCCATCACATTCTTCATCGCTTGATGGTGCAGAGGCGCAAACATGAACCCAATGCCCACTTTTTCGATGCTTTCTTCTATCCTGCGAGGGGGCAAAGCCAGATTCACGCCTAATTCCTCTATTACGTCTGCACTACCACATTTTGACGTTACCGACCTGTTACCATGTTTCGCCACTGGAACCACGCAAGCGGTGATAAAAGCCGCAGTAGTGGAGATGTTGAATGTTTTTATCGCATCGCCGCCTGTCCCGCACACGTCCACACTCTTTTCCACTTTCGGGTTTATCCGCACAGCCATGTCTCGCATAACCCTTGCGAAAGCTGCTATTTCTTCCTCGGTCTCGCCCTTCATCCTTAAAGAAGCTAAAAAAGCCGCGGTTTGTATCTTATCTGCTTCTCCACTCATTATTGCTTGCATCGCGAGCTCTGCTTCTTCTGCATTCAGATCCTTTCTATCTACAACTTTGCCGAGATATTTTTCGAGCATTTTTCAAACAAACCTTTTCTTAGAAAGAAAAGCTTTACCAACAAACTTTCTTTTATAAAGAAAGTTTGATCAAAGAAACTTATATTTTTACATATCCACAAAATT
>JAGLZV010000183.1 GCA_023131215.1 Candidatus Methanophagales archaeon
GCTTCAGGCACTTTCCTGGTATCTCATGCAAACGACTCCTATTTCTGGACTGTGATAGAGCTTGCTGATATGACTCCTTCTTCGGGCTATAAATGCTACACAATCGGCGGAATTGTAATAGGGACTGTGGCTTTTCTTGTGACTATTGTCATCTATTTGCTAAGGTATTAATTTGGTAATCTGTTCTAAATCACGCTCATTCGCCTCTCGAATTTCTATCTGATTGGAGTTCGTTCTCATGATGTCAATCAATTAAAAGGAAATAAATACCATAAAATTAATTTAAGGGCAAGAGTAAAAATGAAAGATAGAAGTGAGTAGAATAAATGTTAGCGGTTGAAACACATGGTTTAAAGCGGGTATTTCACGTTAATAACGAAAAAATTGTGGCGGCTGATGATATAAACCTGCAAATTGAAGAAGGGAAAATATTTGGGTTATTGGGTCCAAATGGTGCGGGGAAAACAACAATTATCCGGATGTTAGCATGCTTACTTAAACCCACATCTGGCAGCGCAAAGGTCTGTGGCTATGATATTACCAAAGAACAAATGAAAATAAGAGCGTTGTGCGGCGTTTTGACAGAAAATCCGGGATTATATGAGAGACTAAATGCCATCGAATATTTAGATTTCTTTGGGCAGCTCTATGATATGCCAAAGTCGCAAAGAGAACCCAAAATAGAAGACGTATTGAAAATGCTTGGGATTTGGGATCAAAAGGATCAATTGCTAGGAAGTTTTTCTAAAGGCATGAAGCAGAAGATCAATATTGCGAGGGCGCTTATTCATGGCCCGAGGGTTCTATTTTTAGACGAACCCACAGCAAGTTTAGATCCGGAAAGTGCTAAAGTTGTGAGAGATTATATATCAGAACTTAAAGAGCAGGAAAAAAGAACTATCTTTATTTGCACACACAATTTAGATGAGGTTGAAAAACTTTGTGATAGCGTTGCCATCATCAATAAGGGTAAAATCATCGATTCCGGGTCCGTTGATGAACTGAGAGCAAAGATCACTGGATTAAGAGTTTACATATTGCAGCTAAAGCAGATGAAAAAAGAATATTTAGACGCCGTAAGAGCAGTTACAGGAGTAAAAGACGCCGAGATAAGAGAAAATGTTATAGAATTTCATACAGCAGCTCCTGAGGGTACAAATCCTGAAGTCTCAGGTGCGATTGTACAAAGCGGAGGAGAAATCATAAGCTTTTGGGAAGAGCAGAAAACACTGGAAGATGTTTATTTGAAGATTATGAAGGAGGAAGAGGGGAAATGAGATTAGAAAAAGCGTCAGCCGTTTCCAGAAAGGAGTTGAAAGAAATTGCAAGAAACAAGTATTTTGTGGTGTTGATGGGCATATTTACCATTGTTTTCCCTGTGCTTTTTGGAAGTTTGCATAGCTTTTTCGGTGGTCCTCAACATCTTTTGCAGTTTATGTTTAATATGGACTTATTGATGCTTGGTCTTTTTGGCGCATGCATTTCGGGTAACATTGCGACGCAGAGTTTTACAGGAGAAAAGAAGAGTAAAACACTCGAAACTTTGCTGGCATCTCCAATTTCCGATTTTGAATTGTTTATCGGCAAGACGATCTCCACAGTCGTACCAGGAATTCTATGTGGGTATTTTTCGATAATTATCTTTTTGGCGATAGTCCAAATCAGGTTTGCATATCATAATCTCCCTTTACCTCTTAACCTGACTCAGGCTGTATTTATCATCGTTTTAATACCCTTTCTTGCCTTGATGTTTTGTGGTCTAATGGTTACAAGCTCAGGTGCATTTTCTTCTCTTATTCCCTGGAAAGCGGTGATGATTACCATAGCGATGATAACACCGGTAGCAGCTGTGCTGTTCTTTCTGTTTCGGAGTGTATTTATAGCAGGCTTTTCTCTCCTCCCCGCGGCGATTACTTTGATCGTTCTATTCCTTATGACTTTGGTTACGTTATATCTTGGTGCAAGAATGTTTCGGAGAGAAAATATATTGGTTGTAATGTAGTAATTATCTAATCTGTTCTAACTCACGCTTATCAGCTTCTCGAATTTCTATCTGGCTGTGGTTCGTTCCTATGATGGTTACCCTATTATTTTTCTTTCGTTTTTTGCTCCGCATCATAAACAAAAATATCCTCGATCTTCACTTCAAATAATTTCGCAAGTTTGAACGCAAGCTCTAACGAAGGGTTGTATTTTCTTTTCTCTATTGCGTTTATGGTCTGCCTCGTTACTCCTACTTTCTCTGCCAGATCCTCCTGCGTTAAATCGTGCATCGCGCGGAAAACTTTGAGCTTGCTCTTCATTTGAAGCCCTTTTTATCGTAGTAAAAGCGATGTACATGGAATGAGAACATTCCAACACCAACAACTATCAAAAAAAATTCTCTAAATTTCAGACCTAATGGATAATAGAAATCCACGAACGTTAAAACCGCTAAAATTCCTATGGCAGTCCAAAATGCATTGAAACCCGCTTTTTCATTAATTCTTATATATCTTTCGTCACCTGGAATCTCTGTTTTGGGTTTCCTTGCCCAATGTATGCCAATAAAAATTAACATCACGCCAGAGAAAATGATGCCCATTCCCAGAAACGTCAGGTCAAATACCGCAAGTAAAACTAAGCCAAGGAGTATAATCCCCGAGCCTACAACGAAATAATCTTTGAATCTTTTCAATTCCATTTAGATCACCTCACATCTTCCATTCGTAGTATCCCCTCGTGAAAATAAAAACAACCCAACCACCACAGAGCGTTAATAATAATATCTTATCAAAAACCCCTGCTTCAAAATAGTCCTTGATTAGATACGCCAGTAAAAACAATGAAAGAGCGATAAAACCAACTGTGGCACTTTTATCGTTCAGAATTGCCCCCCTTTCATCGGTTTTGTATGTCATCTCAACCCTTTTGCGGTTTGTCTTCTTATCAATCAATCCGAAAAGAGCCACACTTATGCAAACTCTCGTTGTGATATTCTTCTTGCTCATGACAATCACCTCATAAAAAATTTTTGATTCCGTTTTTCACTCAATGTTGCCCCTTTGATCATAATACCATCGAAGTATAACAAATGAGAACATTCCAACAATGAATAGTGGTCCATAAACATCCTTGAACATCAGTTTTGAATACCAATCTACAACCACCAAAAGTGCTATACACCCAATGATTATCCAAAACGCATGATAACCTGCCTTTTCATTAATTCTCACAGACCTTTCATCCTGTATCAAATCTTCTTTGGTCTTTGTAGCGGTATATAAGCACATTAGTGTTAGTATTATCCCAACAAGAATGAAAATTCCTCCGATAACATAAGGAAATGTCCATGTTCTTTCAACAACATCAGGAACTATCCACAGGATTATTATACCCAGCAGTACCAGCCCCAGACCTATTCCTAAAAATCGCAAAATATCTTTATCTTTTCTTATTTTCATTCTACATCACCCCTTCTCTCATAAACGATTGAAGAGATTATACACGCTGATATGCCGATAGCCAAAACTGAAACCGATACCAGGTTGAATGGTT
>JAGLZV010000184.1 GCA_023131215.1 Candidatus Methanophagales archaeon
CCTTCCAGAAGTAAACGATGTGCAGGCAACAAACAAAGTGCAGTGTCGTCTTCCGGGGCTCCTATAAATGCTGCTGGTATAAAACTCAAAAAAGTATGCGATACCGAGGCAGCGAGTATGGTAGATGCAACAAGGACAAGTATTATTTCAGAAGGGACGAAAGCGGTTAAAAAGTGCAGCTCTGTTAATATCACAGGTGAGAGGGAAAGAAGGATAAAGGCAACGTTATTAGGATGGAAACCTGGAACAAGCCCTGTTATTGTGCCCAACAGCACGCCGAGCATTGAAAAAGCAAAGAGTAACAGTAACGGCAAAAATATGTTCATCTCTTTCTCCTCGCCTAACGAAACTTATATATCCATCTCAAACCCCACCACCGGATAGCTCAACCCAAAATTAAGGATTACTTCCGGATGTATTTCACCAAAAACGCCTATATACTTACCATCCTGTATTATATCCGCTCTTCTACCCGCTAAAAATGCACCATCCTCCGACTCCACCACTTCTGCATCTCCCAGCCCCATCTCCTTTAGCACCGCATCAACCACTGACTTAACCTCTGCGAAGTTCGCATTTGCATGTGTTGAAACCGCAGCAAGCCGATATTTCTCTTTGTAGTTTAGCACTACTGGCCCCACCTCAAAAATCCGCTGCGGTAAATCCCGATGCTTGTTAAGCGAAAGGATTTCCAGCAAATTCGGCAGAATCGAGCATCTGAGCATTGTATGCTCAGTGCTTATCGGTGATGCCACTTTTACAATGTCAGACTCTCTCTTTCTTAAAGACCGCGAAGCATTTTTGATTAAACTTTTTTTAAACGTTTGCTGCGAAGCTTGCGTAGCATTTTTGTTCAAACTTTTTTTAAAAGTTTGTTGATCAAACTTTCTTAAAGTTTGTCTCATCAGCTCAAACTGTTTCCTCTCTGAGGTCAGTGTGAAAGTCAAGACCTCAAAATATCCTAAGCCAGTCATTGTTCCCCTTACCAATCTCTTTTTCTCCTCTATCGGATGCACTTCGCCTATAACCACCGTTTCTGGAATCTCTGGCTCTATCCTGTCATATCCATAACCGATGGCAATGTCTTCAATTATATCCCATGGATGGAGTATATCATACCGATAAGCAGGTATCTTCACTTCTATCATTTCTTCACCTTCACCCCTTCTCTTTCTCGTCGCCACTGACACTTCCGCATCAAGCCCCATTCGCTCACAGCATCTCTTACATTCCTCTGCACTCAACTCAATACCTATGAGAGATTTGACTTCTTTTACAGATACTTCCATCATCTCGGGCTCTAAACAAGGTGTTTCTTTCTCCTCTCCTCTTCCACCCTCTGTGCCTTTAAAGGGGGAGCGAAGCACCACAGATTGAATCTGCCCGCCGCGCTCTGCAAGCGCACAGGCAACGATATTAAGAGCAATCGAAACGTTCTCATTCAAGCCCGTAACATCTATAAAGATGTCCGTTGTGGATTCAGTCACCCTCGTTAGCTCTGCATTGATAATAGGAGGAAAAGAAAGAACGTTTCCTTCGGAATCCAGAATCAATGGATATTTTGGCTTACCTTCGAGAATGTTGCGGAATGCCATTCCTTTTGGATGCCGCTCTAAAATCTCATCCATCGTCATTTCTTCCTCGTAGTCAAGTGGAACAAAAGAGAAACCGGGCTCAGCTGCAAGATACTTGAATGGTGGTTTCACCTTCGCTAAGTCATGCACACCCACCGAAACTTTCTCCCTGTTTCGTCCTATCCCGCGATGCAAATGTTCTTGTAAGACCATTA
>JAGLZV010000185.1 GCA_023131215.1 Candidatus Methanophagales archaeon
TGAAGAATTAAACTTGTAGATTCAACAAAAATGGTCAGGAAGACAAATATTATGGTTAAAATAAATATTCTGTTCATAATTTTCACCTCCTTATAGAATTATTCTCTTGCTTTAATATTTTGTCCCGATAGAAATATCCATTGCTTTGCCTGTTGTGTGTCGGAAAGAAGTTTTTATCAGATAAGCACTTCCTTCTCTTTTAATAAATTTTTCCAATTTCTGATTCTGAACAAAACAAATCCCCAAAAGCACAACGTAAGAGTAAACACCCGATAGTTTTGGAGAAATATCATAAAGCAAATTGATAAAGCAGCGAAATAGATGACCAACCGAATATCGGTTTCTATCATGATTTTTTTCATAGTTCGTTCACCAAAAATTATTTCCCAAATACTGACCAAAAGGAAGAAGATACACGTGAATAGCAAGAGCAGTAAAAATTGCTCCTCTGGCACAATAGCTATGAAGTACCAGCTCACCAGCACCATAACATCTAAGATAAAGCAAAACAGGTAATTCTTAATTGTCCTCGTGATTCAGCTAAGTGCCACATGATAAAGTATCCAATCGTCAAGTATAATGAGAAGAGCGAAAAAGAACATGAACAGTTTTGTGGTTACTTCCAGTTTTAATATCTGTTCAAATGAAACTGCAATCACGGTGGCATAGAGTATATCAGTGAATTCAATTTTGAATCCTGTTTTGGGTTCAGATTGAAATGACATATTTCTCGACCTCGATTTTAATATACTATTCCATTAAGTATTACGCCTTCTTCTTATTTATATTGACGGAGTCCTCCCAATAATTCATATTTTGTCATGCAATCCCACTCATTCACGATCTCACTTAACATTTCGCATCCTTTCAATTCTCAGTTCTTCTGGTAGAAAATCATCAATTTCTTTGTTACTAAACCTCATTTCTTCATGTATTTTTAAAGCTTTTCTAGCTTTAGAATAAGCTTTACTATCCGTTGATGGTGCATTTTCTAAGATTTCATTAAGCCCTGATAGTAATGAATCTCTTTTCTCTGTTACTTCATTTGAACTGTATTTCTCATTCATAACATCAGCAATTAAATTTTGATACACTTTCTCTAAAAAACCATAACCAAGCGTATTGTGCACTCTTTGGGCTGCTCCTATTATCTTCTCGGTTATCTCTCTATGTTTGTAAATTTTCATTGGCATTTTTAAAGACACGGATTTACATGGACTTATTTAAGTTTGACATTGTTGATTCTTATTATCTATCTGTGTTAATCTGCGTTAATCTGTGTCTATAATTTATTTTTTCTTGTTCGGTGTTTTATATTTGCCTTTTGCACTTTGCACTTTTCATTGTTCTTTTTTCATTCTTCCTTAAACGCTCTTAAGTTCACAGTATATATATTATGACATTATCAGAAAAAGAAATAGAAATGTTATGGCAGGCATACCAGGAGCATCCATCTGCCTATTTCGCAGCTAATAAGTGTAATGTCTCTCGGGCAACCGCAACGAAATATCGTGACTCTGAACATTGGAATGAACGCCTGCTGCAAATCAGAGCTTTAGCACGTGTGATAGCGGATAATAAAGCTGCACGGCAACTTGCAAAAGAGCTTGACGCGGTTCCCAATCGCCAAATGAAAATCGCCGATGACATCGAAAAGCAGCGTGAAGCTGGTAATTACAAGCCCACGGTCAAAGATTCTCACTTCAACACTTACCCCTACCCCTCCGCTCTTTTCTCTTTCGCTCGCGAAGTCTTAGGCTACACGCTCCTTGAGGCAGACCCACACCTCCAATGGTGCGATGAACTTGACCAACGCCACTCGCGCTCTCTCTGGCTTGAACCCCGTCATACCTACAAATCTACCGTCTTCACTAAATCTTACCCTATATGGCGTCTTCTCGAAAACTCCAATCTTCGCATTCTTATCGTTAATGCCACCGCGGAAAATGCTGAAGCGTTCCTTTCGGAAATCGTTGGGCATCTCCTCCGCAATGAACGCTTTCTCGAATTGTATCAAGACCTATTCGATACCTACCCCTTAGATGCAAGAGCCGCTAAAACCAAATCCTTCATTCTCAATACACGCACTCAGAATTTTAGTGAGCCAAGCATTGGCACTGTCGGCGCTCTTGGTAATCTCGTATCCGCACATTACGACCTTATTATTGTGGACGACCTCTGCAATATTGATGACCGTGAAAGCCCTTCCATACGTGAGAAAAAAAAGCGCTGGTTTAAAGACCTCGTCTCCGTCCTATCTCCTGATGGCGAGCTCGTTATCGTTGGCACGCACTGGCATTTTGATGATGTCTATTCTTACATCATCAACAAGCTAAACCCTCAACTACCTGGCGAGTCTAAATATCTTATTCACCGCGATTCGTGTTATTTAGACGATGGCGTAACCCCCCGCTTCCCTAATATCCTATCCGCTAAAAAGCTCGATGCTATCAAGATTGAAAAGGGCATGCTTTCCTTTGCCTGCCAGTATCTTAATCGCCCCATCCCAACTGAACATCAAATATTTAAACTCGAAGCCATGTTTAAAATATCCAAATCCGAGATCAACCTCGAACAAACCGAGGCTTATGGTTTCTGCGACCCCTCCCTTGGCGTATCTGATTATTCGGCAGTCATCACCCTTCTCAAATATAACGACTCTTGGGTCGTCTTTCATTGTGATCTTTCTCGTTCTCCTCCTTCTAAAACCATTGACAAGATTATTGAACTTCATTCTTTCTTCAATTATGACGCTTTTGGCATCGAAGCTAATTCCCTTGGCAAAGCTAAATCTGACACTGACTATTGTAACTTCGAACTCGTATTGCGTGAACGCCAGGCACACGCTAACGTTACTGTTCCCTACAAACTCATCTGGCATACCGCGCCCAAACGCGCTCGTATCCAAGGCATTGAGTCTTACTATTCCAATGGTCAACTCCGTTTCCTTGACACGTGGAACCAGGACTATCCAGAACTCATAGAGCAGTTAATCCACTTCCCGCTCGCAGCACACGATGACGGTCCGGATGCTCTCGCCGGTGCTGTGTCATTACTGCTTGCCGCATCCAAAGCCAAAGCGCAATCGCAAATTATTCTTATACCTCGTGCTCGATAGCCGTTTCATCTATTCACCAGCATTCCCATTGTATCATGGTATTTGCTCAATAAAGAGTGGAAAATCCTAAATCCTGATTTTTAAACTCTAAATTGTGGGGCCCCGCCCCACGACCCCGCAAGCCCAGTAGGGGCTTATTTCGAGTTTAGTGCTTAGAATTTATACCCCCAAGATATTGAGCAATTACATCTTTTGTCTTGTTGTATACAAAGTATAACTTCCTTCGTATCTGCTCAAAATTCGGTGGAATTTTGACCAGACATTGAAAAATGAAAATTGCAAAGTGCAAAAGTCAAATTTGACAGACGGAGATAATAAAAGGTTTAAAGTCAAAATTAGTCTTTTCCATCCCTATTTTGTATTTTGCATTTTTCAATTTGCATTCTGCATTTTGCATTCAATTGCTCGAAATCCACAAGATTTTGAGCAATTACCTTCCTTCTATTAAAGACACGGATTTACACTGATTTACGCGGACTTTCTAAATTTAAGTTTGACATTTCGAAAGTTGATTTTTATCATCTGTGTTAATCTGCGTTAATCTGTGCCGAAAAAATAATTTATTTTCTTGCTCGTTCTTTTTCTTTCATTCCAAATCTCGCCTGAAGTGCCTTTCTTCTTGTTATTTTTACCTTGATGCCGAGTTTTTTGCCCCGCCGAGTAGTTCTCCGTGTGCTCAACGCGTCGGCGTAACCGATGAAAAGGCTTTGGTATCGGCTCCCCAGTTTCCTTCATCCTCTGCGCTAATTTCTCATATTCCCAATTCAAAGCATCCTGCAAAAAACTTACCTCGTCCTCTTCCACTCTCATCCTATATGTCATCTTAAATTCCTACTTTGGTACCAAACATACTTATAACTTTGGTACCAAATGAACAGCTTAAATTGTAATTTATTACTTATAGGGGTTCATATCCCCAATTTGGTAAGAACATATTCCTAATGAAACGAGCAGAAGAATTTCACCCGGAAGCCATTACTGGCACAGAAGAAGAGAAAAGAGAAAAAGTGTGTTGCTACTTCCAACCTTTCCACCTTTCTCGTGCCATCGCAAAAAAAGTCTGACGCTCTTCTTGATTCATCCCCGTCAACTTCACTTCGAATTTTAACCCCAACCCTAACTGAGTTACTGTTTCCCGCAGGCTATTCACAAGATAGTCTATGATACTTACGGGAATACCCAGCATGGGAAGCGCCAAAGTAACTGTGACACTCTCATCTTTAACGGTTATATCTTTTATCATTCCCAATTCATTCAGGGAGCAATCAATCTCAGGATGCTTCACCTGTGCCACTGCCTGATACACAGCTTCCTCTGTAATATTTTCGGCCATCATTAATCCCACCTTTTTTCTTTATTTGTTTCCAAATAAATAGTTTGGCATTGGAAAATACCAAATACCAAGCACCAAATATTTTTTCTAAAAAGTTTTATGCGCAAGCATTTTTTAGTAAAGGTTTTTGCGAAGCTTGCGAAGCAAAAAAGTTTCATGCAAGCGCGAACAAATTCTTCACCTGTGCTTCGACCTGCTCGTTTTTGAAATGCCGCTGCTCCATCGCACCCACGGGGCATGTTGCCGCACAAGTGCCGCAACCTTTGCATATCGCTTCCACAACCATCACCTGGTTCTCCTTCTCGTCCAGAGTCAACGCTCCGTAAGGACAGACATCTACGCATAAACCACATCCTATGCAGCTCTCATCCGAAGCTGCCGTTATCCCTTCTATTTTCGTCTTTCCCGTAACGAGCAATCTCGCCGCTCTTGATGCTGCTCCACTGCCCTGAGCAACTGAAAGAGGTATATCTTTCGGACCCGATGC
>JAGLZV010000186.1 GCA_023131215.1 Candidatus Methanophagales archaeon
TCCTCTAACATCCTCAAATCCACTTTTCTCTGTCTCGGCTCCTTTATCTCAACCACAAAAGGGCGACCTGAGCCGAGCATTCGAGCATCTATGTCCTCTCTGCCGCATCCCTGTAACACCATATCTTCACCTTTAAATTCCGCCAATATCGAGCCGCTTATGAGTTCCTCGACGGATTCTGCATACATTTTCCCGGTGAAATTGCACTTCTCACAGCCTCTACCGCGACACTCACGGCAGAACCATCTCGTTTGTGGTATTCCTCTTTTGAACTTCCGGTATTTACCGTAAATGAAAACCGAGTTTACCTGCAATTCCACCTTTTCCGTCCACAAATTCAATATTACCACAAGGTCTGGTCTCTCAAAATCGGCTATTTTCCCCGTCTCATGCTCTATTCTCTTTCCTACTTCTCTATTCAACTCTGCCTTTAACGGCTCGGCATAAGAAGCACCCGCAATTTCCCATATCAGCTCCTCGTTTTCCAACAGCATCCCGCTTACTTTTGTGCCCACGAGAAAAGAATCGAGTTCGTATTCCTTCAGCTTTTCCAATGCCTTTGACACCCACGTTTCTAAATTCTCAAACAGACCATTACATACCCAGCATTTGCCCTCTTCTATTTCTTCGCCTTTCCATTTCGTTCTCAAAACTTCTTTTAGTATTTTTCCTCTTTTATCGTTCGAAAGTCCCGAGGAAATCTTCGCAAATTGTCTGCCAAGACAGTTGTCACAGATAGGTCCAGACCCTTCTTTTATTATTTCGCGTGCTATCTCTATTACTGTATCCTCTCTTAACTCTCCAAAGTTCTCAACACTCATTTCTCACTTTACAAAATAACAACCTTATACATTAAGGAACAATTATTATTCTGCTACATAAATAGTGAGATTGTTAAGAGAAAAAACGAAAGGGGAATTATAAGAGAGGCATTGAAAGAATAAAAGTGATATAAAAATTAATCATATATATTGAGTGCTATTCTCTCCCCCTCCTCTACACCCTCTTTATTCTCCTCTATCACCACAAATCCATCCGACTTCGTCATGCTGGATAATATACCAGAGCCGCTCACCCTTATTGGCTCTGCATAATAGCCGTTTTCAGCGCAAAGCAGCTTTACACGCACAAAATCGGTTCTACCAACTGCTGAAGGGATTTTTTTACTCGCTATTGCAAGAATTTTCTTGCGCTCTTCCTTCACTCCATGCACCGCATACAAAAAAGGTCTTACGAGCAATTCAAACGCCGACATTGTCGCTACGGGATAACCAGGGAGAACAAACACAGGCTTGTTATTGATGACACCGAAACCCGTTGGTTCGCCGGGTCGAATAGACACACCGTGAAACATAAGTTTTCCTAAATCTTCTACTACGTCGGCTATGAAATCTCTCTTACCCACGGAGCTCCCACCACTTATTAATAACCCGTCGCAACCTTCCTCTAAGGACAAACTTATTGCGTTTTTTATTTCCTCGTAATCATCTCTTACTATGCCAATTATGTATGGCGAGGCATTTTTTTTTGTCAATGCCGCAAGCACATAACTGTTCACATCTGCTATCTTCTTTTCTCCTTCAAAATACTCCTTAGGATCCAAAAGCTCGTCACCTGTGGAGATTATCCCAAACTTTGCTCTTTTATACACCTTCACCGAGCTTTTAAAAAGTGATGCGAGCATGCCGAGGTCATGAGATTTTAACAGCCTCCCTTCTTTCAGCACCTCTTCACCCTTTTTTACATCCTCACCTTTAAAAGAAACGTTTTTACCCGGCGTGACGGGTTTGAAAACTTCCAGCGTATCTTCTCTTTCCTTTGCATATTCAAGCATAACAACTGCGTTGCTGCCCTTTGGCATGGGCATCCCGGTTTGTATGGGTAAATAATTCTTTTCCCCTTCCATTATTTCGTTCTTTTTTTCTCCTTCCCCTCGGCTCCTCCGCCTTAAAAGCACCGGATTATTTGGAGATGCGCCAAAAGAGTCCTCTCCTCTAATCGCATAACCGTCCATCGCAGCACGGTCAAAAGGAGGGCTATCTATGGGTGAGCAAACGTCTTCTGCTAAAACCCGGCTCAAAGCATCGTCAAATCCAATTTCTTCTATTTCTGTTGGCTTTGCATAGGATAAAACAGTTTTTAATGCTTCATCCAAGGGGATAAGTTTACGAAAAAGTTTCATTTTTATTTTACTCGCTTTCCTCCAATCTACTCCCCCCTCTCAAATACACCGTTGCTATTCCAGCCTTCGACAATTTCCTCTTCAAGAGCTCATCGTTTGTTAGGACTGCTGCTTTCTTCTTCAACGCTAACACCACAATCCATTCATCGGTACCAATATTTCTTTCTCCTCCTCCTTCCTCTTCATTTATTGTCACCTTGAACCTGTCGGGCTCTGCATGCACATACTTAAGAACTAAAGAGTAACCAATCTTTGCCGCTCTTTTCTCTTTGCCTTTCAAACCCGGTCTTTGTCTTAACCTATCCAACTCGTTCAAGACCACCTTCGGCACGATTATACGCGTGTATCCCAGCTTTTCAAGCTCATAAAATATATCAACGCCAAATTCTCCGGGTATAAGCAGTGCATTTGTGTCCACTATCACTTTCTTTCGTAGCACTTTTTCTTTTTTACAAAAAACTTTTTTGCAAGCAAAAACCTTTACTAAAAACATAAGTTTCTTTGATCAAACTTTCTTTGTGAAAGAAAGGTTGTAAGAAAAGGTTTTATGACGCTTATCTTAGGACTCGAAGGAACAGCATGGAACCTCAGCGCTGCACTGGTCAGCGAAGAAAGGGTAATATACGAAGCAGAATCGACATATAAACCTTTACATGGCGGTATTCATCCAAGAGAAGCGGCGCAGCATCACGCATCCGAGCTAAAAAATGTGGTCTCACGAGCTTTAAGAGGAGCAGAAAAAGAAGGTTTTTCATTAAAAGATATAGACGCAGTAGCATTCTCGCAGGGTCCGGGTATGGGTCCTTGTCTCAGAACAGTAGCTACGGCAGCGAGAGCGCTCTCTCTATCTTTAAAAATACCACTAATCGGCGTTAATCATTGCATCGCCCATATAGAAATAGGAAGATGGCGCTGCGGAACAAAAGACCCCGTAGTGTTATACGTAAGTGGGGCAAACTCGCAGGTGTTGGCATACCGCTCCAATAGGTATCGTATCTTGGGAGAAACTCTGGATATAGGAATAGGGAACGCTCTGGACAAATTCGCTCGCTACTTGGGACTAAGCCATCCAGGTGGTCCGAAGATAGAGGAACTGGCTTCAACAGGCACTAAATATGTTTATATGCCATATATAGTAAAGGGAATGGATTTATCTTTTTCCGGACTCACCACTGCCGCTAAGGACGCTTTAGACACTGGCGGGGAAAAGGAGGATATTTGTTATTCTTTTCAGGAGACTGCGTTTGCTATGCTCACTGAAGTAACTGAGCGCGCAATGGCACATCTCTGCAAGGATGAGGTGTTGCTGGCAGGAGGCGTAGGAGCGAACCGTAGATTACAGCAAATGCTGCAAACGATGTGCAGCGACCGAGGAGCAAGATTTTACGTCCCTGAGAACAAATATTTGAAGGATAACGGTGCAATGATTGCTTATCTTGGACTGCTAATGCTCAAAAGTGGTAACACAACGCCAATAGAAAAATCTGTGATTAAGCCAAATTACAGACCTGACGAGGTTGAAGTCATGTGGAGAAAAAAGCGAAAACTTTAAAAATTGATAGAGTAAAATTTTATTAGGGCAAATTTAAAGAAGAATACCATGCTTCCTCTCTATGTTAACATCTCTGGTAAAAGAATAGTTGTGTTTGGTGGTGGTGAGGTTGCAGAGAGGAAAATAAGTCAGATTTTGGAGACGGATGGAGATGGAGGGAAGGTGAATGTGGAAGTTCACAGCCTTGATTTTACATCTCGCATAGAAGAAATGAGGGAAAAGGGAGAAATTCAGTGTTTCAGGTGCGATTTGTGGGAACAGAATCTGGAAGAGCTTATACAGGGAGCCTTTTTAGTCCTCGTTTGCACCGGTGACGAAAACCTAAACAATCGTATTTTAAAAAAGGCGACAAAATTTGATGTGCTTGTTAATTATAGGCATGTGGGGAATGCGTTTATGTCTTCAGTGGTAAACAAGGGCGGATTTCTGATTTCTGTCTCTACGGGAGGAAAAGGACCAGCAATGGCTAAATATATGAAGACGAAAATTTCGTCGCTTATAGGTGATAAAGAGGAAAAGATGCTGCTGATTCAGTCCAACCTCAGGAGATATTTAAAAAAGAAGGTTAAAGAAGAGCACAGAAGGCAAGAGATTTTGAACCGTGTTTTGAACGACCCAGAATGCTGGGCTGTTCTTGATGCGCCTGTTGAAGTTGCAGAAAAACGTATTCTCAAAATTGTGGGTGATAAATATGCATAAAATCGGCTCTTTATGGTTTTCGCATAAAAAGTGTAGTGTCGAGGAACTGGAGGAGATAGCAGAGAGATTGAAACCGGAAATATTCGCAGAAGACCCGCACGTGAGCGGTTATGTAATTATAAAAACATGTAACCGCGTAGAGGCGTATATCAGCTCGGAGAAACCAAGGGATGTTTTAGAGGAAATTGTTGATAGACGGAAATTGGAAAAGGGCGGGATTTTCACGGGTAAAGATGCGTTAGAACATCTTATGCGGGTCGCTTGTGGGCTTGAGGCGATGATAGTGGGAGAAGACCAGATTCTGGGGCAGATAAAGAAGAGCTATCTGGAGAGCAAGAAAGAAGGGACATTAGACAGTCTTCTGGACATGGCGTTCGACAAAGCGATAAAAGTGGCGAAAAGAGCAAGGAATGAAACGAGAATAAACGAAGGGTCTGTTTCTATTGGGTCTGCGGCAGTTGAGCTTGCAGAAGACATAACCGGGGGATTGGACGGAAAAAGTATCCTTGTAATTGGTGCAGGGGAAATGGGAACGCTGGTAGCAAGAGCTATTTCGGAAAAAGCCTTGAAAGCCATGTTTATTGCCAATCGAACGTATGAAAAAGCGAAGAATCTTGCAGAAGAGGTTGGCGGCAAGGCGGCTAAGCTGGATGAAAAGGAGAAATGCCTCTCCATTTGTGATGTTGTTATAAGCACTACGTCAGCACCTCACTACATCTTAGATTACGATTTAATGATGAGGGTAATGGGGCATCGCAGGAATGATAACGACCTTTTCATTATAGACATAGCGAATCCAAAGGATGTGGAGGGGAGAGTTGGCGAGATAAAAGGGGTGGAACTGTATGACCTGGACTGTTTATACGAAATAAGTGAGGAGAACCTGAAGAAGAGGCTTTCTGAGGTTGATAAAGTTGAAATGATAATAGAAGAAGAGATAGAACTCTTTAAGAATATTTTGAGTCGGCAAAGGGTCGAAAGGCTTATCGCAATGATTTATGAACATGGGTCGCGTATAAGGGAAGAGGAGAAAAAGAGAGCGATTAGCTATATGGAGAAAGGAAGAGACCCGAAAGAGGTATTAGAAGATTTTTCGCATGCTGTTTTGTCTAAAACTCTTCACTTGCCAACCAAGATACTCAGGAGATATGTTGAAATGCGGGGCATGGGCTCAGGTGAGAGTGATAATGATGACAACAATAATAGTGATTTCATAGATTTTTTCATGGATGAGTTTGAGGAGGTGTTGGGTATGGGGGAAGAGGAGTAAGGTTAGATGTTTCCCGCAGTTAGAATGAGACGTTTGCGTAGCCTAAAACTAATAAGAGAAACTTGGCTTTCCACAGACGACCTGATTCTTCCGCTGTTTATTGACGAGAACATAGAAGGCGAAAATAAAAAACCGATCGATTCTATGCCCGGACAGTACAGATTTTCTATCGAGAGCGCTGTGAAAGAGGTTTTAGAAGCCTATTCGATGGGCATAAAATCAGTGCTGTTGTTCGGAATCCCTGCAAGGAAAGATGAAACAGGAAGTGAAGCGTTCAATACGGAAGGAGTAATCCAACGAGCGGTTAGAAGAATAAAAAAGGAAGCGGATGATGTGGTTGTTATTACCGATTTGTGTCTTTGTGAGTACACCACGCATGGGCATTGCGGACTTGTAGAGAATGGACAAGTGGTCAATGACCCCACACTGGAAGTGCTGGGTAAAATAGCCGTAAGTCATGCGGAAGCAGGTGCAGATATTGTAGCACCTTCGGGAATGATGGACGGTATGGTAAAGGCGATAAGAGAGAAACTCGACGAAGAAGGCTTTACCGATACAGCTATTATGGCTTATTCTGCAAAATACAATTCCGCTTTATATGGTCCTTTCCGAGAGGCTGCCGATTCTGGCTACAAATTCGGAGACCGGAGCAGTTATCAAATGGATTTTTCTAATGCACGCGAAGCGCTCAGGGAAGTGGAACTTGACATAAAAGAAGGTGCGGACATCGTGATGGTGAAACCCGCTATTTTTTATCTCGATATTATTTCCGAGGTGCGTGCGAGGTTTGATGTTCCACTTGCGGCTTATAACGTCAGCGGCGAGTATTTAATGATAACTGCGGCGTCGGAGAAGGGTTATTTGAATCGAGAGGAAGTGTTGATGGAAGGACTGACAGCGATAAAAAGGGCGGGTGCGGATTTGATAATCACTTATTTTGCGAAGGACGTTGCAGAAGTTTTACGGCAGCGATAGACAAGTTCATTACCAAAACTTGAGTTATTGAGGGAAATCAAATAATATGACAAATATCATAAAGCCTCGAAAGCAATAGAAAATTTGAACGAAAGCATAAGGGATATTTATAGGAGAGGAAAATTGAGAGAAATTCCCGGCGTGGGCGTGAATATCGCCAGTGTCATCCAGGACTTTTTAGTAAGCGGGAGAAGTGAAAGATTGGGCAAGGAGATAGATAGCTCGTCAAAAAATCTGTATTGAATCATGAAATGAAAGCGGAAAAAGAGGCATCCGCCATCGTGGATGTGCCAGAATTGACCGCCATCGCCGAAATATTTCGCAAGTCGGCGACGCTTTGGAGTGGAATTGCAAAGTCAGCCCTTCCCGACTCGCGACCCATCCTTAAAAAGATACGTGAACTGATGATAGAGAAGAACAAGTATTTTGAAGCCGGGGAGCCAGATTCATTGGATAAAATGCTTGAAATTAACAAAGAGGAAGAGGAGTTGCTGCGAGTAGTGGAAGAAGACCTGAAGAATCCAAAAGAGATTTTGATACCTATGAGAACTCGTATTTTTGAATGTCTTGAGATAGAGAAGGAGGCTTTTCAAGCTTTGAACGATATTATATTCTAAAAGATATGCTAAAGGAAACATGTATTAAAAAATCTTGAAAATAGTGTTAATAATTGCAACGCTCTTGATTATAAGTGCGGTCAGTTTTAACGCTTTTGTGTCTTATAATATCCACCACCCACAGAGAAAACCCGTTTTATGGACCCCTCTCGACTACGGAATGATTTATTCTGACATCTCATTTACAAGTGATGGTATCAAACTGAAGGGCTGGTTCATACCAAACAATAATTCTAATGCCACGATAATAATGGCTCATGGATATGGAGGAAATAGAGCAAATTGTTTAGAATATGCACGATTTTTTCACAGAGCGGGATATAATGTGCTTCTCTTTGATTTTCGTGCGCATGGTGAGAGTGGGGGAAATTGGACAAGCAATGGTTATTATGAGTCCGATGATATTATAGCCGCTGTAGATTACATCAAAACCCCCAAAAAATTAGGTCCAAATAGAATCGGAATGCTCGGTATCTCAATGGGTGGAAAGACGGCAATAATTGCATCCGCAAAGACAAGTGATGTAAAGGCAATTGTAGCCGATAGTTCACCGGCAGGGTTTATTGATAGCATGGATATAAAGAAGAGGGTGAAAATGAGACTAAAGTGGGCAGGTATTCCAGATATTAGTTTCTTGGTTAATGAAGAACTGGTTACATTCTTCAGTGAGTTCCAGACGGGCATAAACGATGAGAAAGGCAAAGCTATAAACTATGTCGAGAGTATAAATACACCAATACTAATAATTCATGGAGATAAAGACGAGATAGCGCCCTTGAAAGATGCTTATCTGTTATATGAAAAAGCAAGAGAAACCAAGTCTATTTGGGTTGCGGAAAACGCAGGTCACCACGAAGCATGTCGCACACATAGAGCAGAATACGAGGAAAAAGTGGTGAAATTTTTTGATGAATACCTTAATTAAATAAAATCGTGAGTGGATGATAAAATGTATCCCCTGATAATAGGAGCCATTCAAATAATCCCTGCAATTATCTTAATAGTATATGGCTTGGTCAAACAAAAGAGATTTCAGGTATATTTTGATATGCTATTGATGGCACTTCCTGCAACTCTTTTTTACGGAATATTTATGAGAATTTTGCCAGAAGGTCTTTTTGAGTGGTATTTTTACTTTTTCGCAAAAGCGATTTTGTTCCTGCTGCCCGGGCTCATAATCATAAGATTGAGAAAATACAAATTGCGTGATTTCGGCATAACAAAAGAGAGGCTGAGATTGAGTCTTCTTCTTGGGTTCGGTATTTTAATAATTACAACGCTGACCAATGCCATAATATTCATCCAAAATCCGGAGATGACGCTGGCATGGTCGTCACAATTTGTAAGTCCTTCTAATTTGATCATGATATGGAGCATTCCTTTATTTTTTGATGCGTTTAACGAAGAATTCCTGTTTCGAGGCATCTTTTTCTTCTTCGCATATAAAAATACCGAAAATTTACCGTTGGCGTATATCGTTTCGATGATGGTCGCATTTGCATGGCACCCATTAACGCCGTTCAGGATGGTGCCTGTTTTCATTCAGGGAACCTTGTTATGTTATCTTTTGTATAAGTCAAAGAATATTCACGGTGCGTGGATATGTCACGGTATTAATAGAACTTCGAGTTCGGTCGTGGCACAATTGTTGATGGGATAGTAAAAAACCGAAATAAATCTATATTTAGAAGCTTTTTTATACTCTAAAACTTAGGAATGAATATGGCAATGAAAAAACTCGCTCCTAACCTGATGGTTGAAGATATAAATCGTACCGTAGAGTTTTACAGAGAGGTTTTAGGATTTGAATTTGTTATGGGAGTCATAGAAGAGATTCAAGAGATTATGACTTCCTGGCAAAAGGATCGGCTGCTGGATTACGCGATGATGAAGTGTGGGGATGTGGAAATAATGTTTCAGGCAAAAAGAAGTCTGACTGAAGCGCTCCCTGTGCTGAGGGATAAGGAAATCGGTGGTACTCTTACTTTGTACATGGAGATTGAGGGTGTTCAGGAGTTGTACGGAAGAATAAAAGATAAAGTCACCATTGTAAAGGATTTGCACACCACCTTTTACGGAATGCAGGAGTTTTACATTCTGGATTGCAATGGTTATATATTAACGTTTGCAGAGTCAGCGTGAGATGTTTCGCTGTGCCGTATATTTCGCATCCAGCGAGAAATACGATTCGGAACTGCTGAAATGGTGGAACTGGAAGGATGATGAATAAAGCCCTTTGCCAGCAGATATCTATGAACAGAGCAAAACGTTAGGTGTAATGCCGCTACTAAGGACAGTAAAAATGAAGCTGAGAACGTATGGTAAAGAACCGTTTATTATGGCAGTTGTTCACGGAGGGCCAGGAGTTCTGGGTAGTGTAGCTCCCGTTGCAAAAGAACTGTCCCAATATTTTGGGGTACTGGAACCGCTACAAACGGAAACAACCGTTGATGGTCAAGTGGATGAATTGTTTAACGAGTTATCAGAATATGCAAAAGATGAATTTTTAAAATTGTTGAAGAATGAACTTTAGATGTTGCGACACAACACTAAAAAAGAAGAAATAACGGTAGTGTCCTAATTAATAGTT
>JAGLZV010000187.1 GCA_023131215.1 Candidatus Methanophagales archaeon
AAGTGAGGACGGGAATAGGAGTGACTCATTCCTTCGCGGGATATTATTTTGCAACAAGTCTAATATTTATTTCCATCATCGGTTTCCATCAATATGGTTTTTCCTATTTTTAAAATTGCCCTCTTCAGTCCTATTCCATATATTCCCAGTGTTGGTTTATCCCTTTCGATAATGTCTGCACCAAATCTGAATACCGTTGTTTTAAGAAAATTATACTCAATACCACCACAATTATCAAATATTTCGAATTCATCTTTAGATATATTTAATCGAATTTCCCTCCTGACAGATAGTTCATTTCTAATATAGGCATCCACAGAATTATCAATTAAATCTAAAATGCAAGCCCTTACCGAAATATCCCGCGTTAGTATGTCAATAAACAGCCTTTTTGTTGGTATGGCTTCGATTTTATCTTCTTTCATTTCTTCAGTAGCCATTTTTATCCCTCTTTTTTATTCTAGATATTCATTATATTTGATCTTGAGAGTATCTTTATCAAATTTCTGGTAACGAAGATAGGAGATATTTATTGAAGGGTAAGGACAAATAACATGTCCCAACTGTGGATCTATTAAAGGCTGTCCTTGAAGAGCCCTTTTCATGGGTTCGCAAACAATGGCATTTTGGCAGACACCGTCCATTTCACCGGTTTTTTGCATAAAAGAACCACAGACACGAGATGAAACAAATTGAGTATAATTTTCAATCCCTAAACATTTTGGGCAGAGTAACCTTCCTTCCTCCGCTTTTCCCCCGCAATTCACACATTTCATTAATTTTTACCTCCAGCTTAGTTTTATTTTGTCCGTTTAGGATTTTAATTAAGGAAGGCTCTAAAATCTTCCCATTTTGTCACATCATTATACCCAACTATTTTAGCGCCTATTTTCAATTTGTTCATAGTTAAAGCCCTTTTGCTCACGATTTCACTTAACTTCGGTATATCCGACCTCAATCTCGTATATCCTCCTGTATTCTTATCATAACTTTAGGATATATAAAAGCATTTCCCATTATGCGCAGTAATTGCTGAGGATTAAGGTTGTAGTAAGACGTATTGGCGTTAAAAGACAACTCACAACTCTCCTTTAAACGCCTTGTCAAGAATGCTCGGCACCAATTCTTCGAGTTCTTTTTCCGTTTCTGCTTGCAGTCTCTTTAACTCATCCACCTTTGCCTGAAACGAATCGAGGTAGGCGACGATGCGGCGCTGCTCAGGGAGTAAAGGCAGTGGGATTTCATACTGCTCTAAAAAACTTTTGGGAACTCTTCGCTGTCCTGCTGTACCTGTCATGTTTCCTTTTGCAATATCTCTAAATCCTTTTGTCCTGAAAAGATAGTATACCCACTTTGGCAGGACTTTTTCTAAAACTCGGACTACATGAAATTCTGTTGTGCCAAAACCAATTCCGTTTGTTATGTTTTGTGCAATAGCAACATTTCCATTTTCCATACAAGGTGTGATTTTTGCAAAAAGAACATCCCCTTCTTTGAAATAAGTATAACCCTTTCTTACCTCAAATAATTTCCTAATACCAAAATTTTTTATTTTACCTAATTCAGGATCTACACAAGTCATAGGTACAAATGATACATCTATATCATCATCTAATCCAGATAATTCGGATTTGCTTGGATTTAACTCAAAATAATCCTTATCCCCTAATTTCACTAAATCATACTGATTGTTATTCAAAAATATTCGTCTTAAAAATAATTCAAGTAGATTTTCAGCCTCTTCCACCACCTCCGTCCTGAGCCTTCTCGCCTCTTCAATCCTTGCTATCAAGCTTTCAATTCTTGCATCGATGCGCTTTTGTTCCTCTATATCTGGTAGGGGGATTTCAATATTTGGAAGTTCCTTTGGGCTAAGTCTTTCTCTTCCACTGGTACCATGCGAGTGTTTACGACAGGTTTCCCAGAATTTTCTTGTTTTCACATACCATGAGATGTATGGGGGATATACGCGTGTCAAATCCAATTCAATAACAGGAAAATCATTTGTAACCACTGATCCTTCTAATTCTGGTGGTACTATTCCAGCCGAACCTTTTTGTGCCCATATACGATTTATGAGAAAATCATTTTCTTCAATTGAAAACATTCTGTTTGCTTGTATGTCAGAGCCTCCTTTTGTCTCTCTTTCGTAAACACCCAAACCGTATAACTTACAACCAACGGTCTTGTATTTTCCCGTAGGTTCTAATCTTATCTCTCTTTTAACGATTCTTCCGAATTCTTTCAATGGGAAAAAAGGAATTTCAATCTCCATCGTCCCATCCTTTGCTTATCAGTACCTGAATTTCTTCCATCAAATCGAAAATCCTCGTTTCTTTTTCGACAATGCTAGCGGCAATCTCTTCCGGTGCTCTATACTCTTCTGCTTTTGCTTTATTCGGGTTTTTATTGTCCAGATTATAGTTGTTCTTTGCCACGTCATCGGCTGAGACTCTCCAGGCGTGCTCATTATCCTTTCTACTGTTCCACCAGTCGAGAACAGGACGGAACTCCTCGAACTTCATGGGCTTTGTCTTTGTGTACTGCTTCCTGCCTTCAGGCAGTGGCACCTCGTAGTACCAGATTTCCTTAGTCGGGCCGTCACGTTCAAAAAATAGCAGGTTCGTTTCTATGTCCGTGTACGGAGCGAAGACGCCCTTGGGCAGTCGTACAATGGTATGAAGATTATAATATTCCAAAAGTTCTTTTTTTATTCGCTCGGCGACTCCCGTTCCAAACAACGTGCCGTTAGGTACAACCATACCACATCTCCCACCCTGCTTCCCACCAATTGATCGTTTCAGTTTTCTCATGATGAGCTGTAAAAACAGAAGGGCTGTTTCGGTAGTCTGTTTATCCTCGGGGAAGTTACCAAGAATCCCCCGCTCCTCCTCACCGCCAAAAGGCGGATTAGTCATGATTACATCCTCTCTATCTTTTTCACCGATTTCCCTCAGGTTGAACCTCAGCGAATTCTCGGGATCAATCTGAGGATATTCAAGCCCGTGAAGTAAGAGATTCATCTGCCCAAGTAGGTACGGCAATGGTTTAGCCTCACCGCCGTAAATGGATTCTCGTTGCAATATCTCCCTGTCCTTAGTGGTATTAACCTGTTTCAGCAGATGTTCATACGTCTCTGTTAGAAAACCACCTGTGCCACATGCAGGGTCAAGAATCTTCTCTCCTAATTGTGGATCTATCACTTCAACGATGAAACGAACTACCGGACGCGGTGTGTAAAACTCTCCAGAATCACCAGCCGCATCTCGCATCTCCTTGAGCACGCTCTCGTAAAGGTGGGAGAGTGTGTGTATCTCTTCGGTTGACGTGAAGTTAATGCTGTTGACTTTAGTTAGCACATCCCGAAGAAGATAGCCGTTGATCATACGGTTAATCGTTCCTCTGAACACAGTGGCTATTACATCACGTCTGTCCCCACCATCACCACCCTGGAGTGAACGAAGATAAGCAAAAAGTCCTGGACCACGGGTTCCGTCAGGCCGTACCGCTTCGTCATTATTAATGAATGCAATAAGCTCGTCACCTGTTATCCCTTCTTCTTTCGATGCCCAGTCTCGCCAGCGGTAGGGCTTTTCGATTGCGGGCACGTATCTATCACCATGCAAAAGCGCGTCCGCCTCGCGGATCTTCTCCATATCATCCAGAAATTTCAGGAACATGATCCAGGTCAGCATCGGGAGGCGGTCTAAATCGCCACTCAAACCTTTGTCCTTTCTCATGATGTCTCTGCATGACTTAATGATGCTTGCAAGCTGTTGTGCAGTGGTTTTTGGCATTTTATCACTTTTCTTTTGCGACATTTTTTATCACTCTTCTAATAGGCGTAAACTCCGCTCTGGAGTTCTGATAACGCGTTTCTTAGTTCGGGGATTCCGCCAAAGGCATCGGCAATTTCCATGAGGTTTCCGTAGTTAGAGATAGGAGGGACCTTAAGAATATCAAAATCATCCAATTGTTCGAGACCAAATTCGATGTATTTATCCAGGATTTCGTTCAATATCGCTCTGGCTATCGCTCCATGTCTGTCAAAGAAGTCCTGCTTATCCCTTTTCACCATCTCAGCCCTTTCTCGTCTGGTTCGTAGCGGTGCATTAAACGCTACATGACACAGCAGGTCAAAGGGATCGGCATCATACTGCCCAGTCACCTTGGCGAGATATCCAAACGATATTCCTCTCTCCTCCAGCGTCTGAATAACCACTTTCCTTTGTTCAGAATCGCTCCACTTAGATTTAAACTCTGCTGCTGAGGTGTACATGCGTATTAGCTGCTTACGTGTGTAATCGGTATACTTCACGACTCTGAGACGTTTTCCCTCCTGGTCCAACTCATACACCAAATTGGCAGCAATCTCAACTATCCCTTCATCAACATAGTACTTCTT
>JAGLZV010000188.1 GCA_023131215.1 Candidatus Methanophagales archaeon
ATTATGAACATCATGCGATATGCAAGGCTTTGAAAGTTCCTCCATCCTCCCTCTCTTTCTTACTCGATGCTTTGCGGTCGAGCGGTTTTTCCGCGAGCAGAACACATTTCTCGGATACCGCATTTAAGACAGATGCAAGAATAGATGAGATAAAAGATATTTTAAATTTGAAAAAATGAAGATTGCCGAACTTATCATAGGGGACACAAATAGATTAACAGGCGGTTATTTATACGATAGAAAATTGGTTGAGTATCTAAAGGTGAAGGGCATTGAAGTAGATGTAATCGGCATTCGAGAAGTACCTTATCCCTATATACTGCATCTATTTTCAAATTTATCGCTTATTTTACGATTTTTCAGGCGAAGCAGAAGCTACGACTTCGTGCTGGAAGACGAAATGGCTCATCCTGCTCTTTTTCTCTTCAATTTCTGGTTACGGTATGTCAAGAGGACAAAGATTGTGGTTATCGTACATCTCCTGTGGTGGAAGGCAGCGAAGGGCACCTTAAAAGCATATTTTATCAAATCTGTTGAAAGAATCATGCTCAAAAACGCCGACCTTATTATCGCCAACAGCAAGCACACAAAGGAAGAGATTAAAGGCATGGGTATCCCAGGCGAATTTATAGAGGTGGTTTATCCCGGTTTTGACTTGCCCTTATCTTCGATGGAGAGAAAGAAGTCTTATCATACTCATAAGGGTAACAGCATAAAACTCCTTTCCGTAGCCAATTGTAGCCCACTTAAGGGATTAGATACGCTTATAGAGGCGATTCATCGGCTGGATAATCCTGCGATAGCCCTCGATGTGGTTGGAGATGATAATTTTGACCTCAATTATTGTAAAAGAATCAAAGAAAAGGTGCTCGCATGTGAACTTGAGAAGAGGGTGATATTTCATGGTTTGATGGAACCAAAAAATCTAAGTGGATTTTATTCTGAAGCAGATATATTTGTTTTGCCTCCTTTTTATGAATCTCTTGGAATCGTATTTGCCGAAGCGATGTCATTTGGCTTGCCAATCATTGCCACCAACGTAGGTGGGATACCTGAACTGGTTGAGGATGGTGAAAATGGATTTCTTGTACCGCCCGGAGATATTGACTCGCTTGTTGAAGCGATAGATAAACTTGCTTCCGATGCAGAGTTAAGAGAGCGATTTGGAAGGAGAGGTTATGAAAAATCAAAGAAGTTGAACACATGGGCGGATTGCGGTGAAAGTATATTCCAGTATTTACAACAAATTGAAGAAGTTGGGGAAAGAAGGGAGAATAAAAATGGATAGAAGTTTCCAGGTAATTGCTCAAAATCTTGTGGATTTCGAGCAATTGAATGCAGAATGCAAAATGCAAAATGCAAATTGAAAAATGCAAAATATAAAATAGGGATGGAAAAGACTAATTTTGACTTTAAACCTTTTATTATCGCCGTCTGTCAAATTTGACTTTTGCACTTTTCATTTTTCAATGTCTGGTCAAAATTCCACCGAATTTTGAGCAGATACGTTTTCAGCTATACAAGTCCAAGACATCTTTATATATAAGGGAAGATA
>JAGLZV010000189.1 GCA_023131215.1 Candidatus Methanophagales archaeon
TCAAAGGGGGTTACTCGAGCTACGGGAATGTTTGGAGCAGAAGTAAAAGTGAATAAAAATTTAGCGGAGGTCCGCGCAGAGGAGTATGATGCAGTGATTTTCGTGGGAGGGTCTGGGGCTGACGTGTACTTTAATGATTCAAGAGCCCATGAGTTAGCCACTAATGCGCTTAAAGGTGGAAAAATTGTAGCTGCGATTTGCATAGCTCCTTCAACTTTAGCAAACGCGGGATTACTAAAAGGAAGAAAGGCAACTTCTTTCAGCTCGGAAAAGAAAAATTTGGTGAGAAAAGGTGCCGATTATACGGGAGCTGCGGTTGAGCGAGATGGGCGAATAATCACAGGAAGAGGACCAGAAGCTGCCGAAGAATTTGGTAAAGAAGTGGCATCTGCTATTGAATGAAAAAATTGTGTTTCATTGTGTTTATATAGCTGAGGTGTAATTGCTCAAAATCTGGGGGAATTTCGAGCAATTAATTGCAAATTGCAAAAAGCAAATTGAAAAATGCAAAATAAAAATAAAAAGGAGAAGAGCAATTTTGACCTTTGCACTTTTCATTTTTCATTTTTCAATGTCTGGTCAAAATTCCACCGAATTTTGAGCAGATACCATCAGCACCCCAATTACCGTCTTACCGTCTTTTATCTCGCCATTTCTTATCTTCATCAATAATTCACTCAACCGCACAAACCGTATCGGAAGTTCAGCTTCAACGTCAGAAACTTTCCTCAGCCCACTTGCTTTGAGGATGTGTATTATTTCGCTACTAAAACCCGGCGATGGATAAAATTCCGTCAGTGTATCCATTTTTGAAGCTTGAAAACCTGTTTCCTCGATTAGTTCACGCCTGGCACACTCCTCGGGTGACTCCCCCTCCTCAAGTGTACCTGCGGGTATCTCTAACGTTTTACTTTCAACCGCTTTTCGGTATTGCTCCACTAACAATACCTCTTTGTCTTCACCATCGTTCATCAAAGCAACAATGGCTGCCGCACCCGGATGCACGACAATTTCACGTTTTTTTGTCCTGCCATCCGGCAATGAAACGGTATCAACCCTTAACTGAACTACTTTCCCGTTGTATATTTGCTCGCTTTCAATTGTCTTTTCTTCTTTCATACTTCAATCTCATCTATATTTGCTTAGCTCCTTTTATAACCACAGATTACACAACACTTTTTCTTTTTTACAAAAAGAAAACCTGTGCTAAAAGAAAAACTATGGAACTATTTTTAGTCAAGGTTTTTACCGAAGGTAAAAAAGTTGTTGGTAAAGGTTTTTGCTTGCAAAAAGGTTTGTGTCTATCTTGTGGAATCTCGTGGTTTTTTACCTGCAATATCCAAGAACCAATATCCATCTTTCAATATCTTTTCGCTCTCGACTATTCTTATCCGGTTTTTGAACATAGGTCCATCAATAACGAATGTGTGGTATTCACCAAATTAAATTCCTCTTCGTATGATACAAAATCTATTTGAAGAATCGGAATTCCAATCGCTTGTGATTGCGCAGACAGCAATTCATGATTTATTTCGTGCGACCCGCTTCTCTTCATCTCTCTAAAATTCAAGAGATAGGCGACATCAAAATTACCTTCTGAAATTGCTTTGTAACATGCAAAACAATCATCTTTTCCTCCAGTCCACGAAACTACGACCTTGCCCTTCTTTGGCTTACTCAATGACACTTTCATAAACATAAGTCCGACCAATTGGCTTATACAACTCTGTGGTTCTCTGTTTAAGCTCTGACCTAATCTCCTCTATCTTTTTGTGAACTTCTTTTGTATAAAACCTTTCACCGCACTTCTCACATACGCCAGCTTTAACTCTCAAGATTGCCACATCGTTTCCTCCTTTAACAATCTTCTCCACATCTTTTTCTACTACTTCTCCCCCGCAAAGGGGACAAATTGGCGTTAACATTTTATCTCCTCCTTATCTTAAAGTCTATCCATCTATCCGGGTCTGGAATATATCCAGTTATGACAATTGCGATGTCATACTCAGTAGAACATGCCCAAACACTGTGTATATGCCTTCCTTTTTGGTCTTTCCCATACACAAGACAGCTCGGAAAAGGCTTGTCGTCCGAGTAATCTTCAATTATCTCACCGTGTAAGACAGAATGAAACAAATCTTCGTCCAGTATCTCATCGTTTGCGAGTTCCTCATCTGCATGGTCTGTCATGTTAATCCTCCCTTTTATTATTGCTGATTTTATCTTTTCTAGTATATCCATTTATAGTTTATTTTTACTAAAAAGCTTTGTGCCCCTTTATAAATTTCTACATGCTATTGCGTTTAACCCTCGAGCCACCGAAAAAGCCCCATCCCCGCCACCCCGCAATAAAGAGCTTGTCCCATAATTAGATATTTTGCGAAATTGGATGCTTATTTTTGGTTATAAAACCCTATCTAATCTTCTTTTTGTTGGGATTTTGAATTGTGGGACAGCCTCTGAAGTCCGAGGCATCCACCGTTCCGCCAAGTGCCAACAAAACAACCTTCGGAAGCAAGACCAGACCTGATTTGTGGCCGCCCCGTGCGGTCGCAGTGTAGCGATTTGTTGGGCCGCCATTCCAATATTGATTGGCTATGCAGAAGTGTTGACGGAAGCTTTGGGAGAGTCCCAGCGTCACAATGTGATCACAAGCTTGCCATTGTCAACTATCACCGGATAGATTTGAATGTCGCCTTTCGCTGGCCCAGAGACGTATTTGCCCTTGTAGTCGAAGATCGATTTCATTATACTGCAGCACTGCACCTGCTGTGCTCCTGGCATCGGATCCAAGCGACGTTTGGCATGCGTACAGCGGTTCTGAAAAGCATTATACTGGCCATCATCTCCTTGGATGACGAGAATGCGCTCGGGGAGGTTCTTCGCTTCGAGGCGTATGGCTCCATTAACTCTAACTAACTCGGGTACACGGGCAAGGTCCACAACGATCTTTCCGTTTTTGAAGGTCCAGCAGCCTTCATCTGACGGTTGCTTGGTGGCGCATATCCCAAACAGGCGTTGGAAGATGTTTCGACGAAGAGTTGTACTTTGCATGACTTCAACCTCCTAAGTGGAGTAAGTTATGATACCATAAAATGCCTTGCGCTGCATATTCGCAGCCCAACGCCCGAGTTGAGCTGCATTTTGCGCAGCGTAGCGGAGCAAAATGTCTGCTCCAACGATTTGTTAGGCCTTTTTTGTTTTTCATTTCAATTGATTTAGTCTTTTCGTTTCCCATGTCTACACTCCTTTCCGGTCTATTAAGGCTGCTTGTCAGGAGGCCTTTACTCGTCACTTCCCCTTCGGAAGAGTTGCATCATCAGTCACTTAAGAACGGGGCCTGTAACAGTAAAAAGTTTTGTATAAAGCGTTATGTACCCTGTTTTAAGAGCTTTTTCCTTCTCCTCATCATGACGAAGGTCATGCCCTGTTACTTCATTCTTCTTCGCTTCCACTTCGCCCATCTCTCTTCAAGCCAATCATTAAAATAATAAAACCATATAAAAGCTTTTCGGTTTTTCACATGAAAAATATATTTGTTTTGTTATAACCGCTCTATTCGTGAAATAAAGGAAAAAAGCCCGATGAAGTTGAGGAAACAGGACCGTATAAAATAAATCACACTCGAAAATTCATTATAACCCTTAGAATTGGAAAATAAGAATTTTATCTCAGACAAAGTTACAAAAAAGAGAAAGGAGAAAATAAATTTAATCCCCCTCCAGAACTTCTTTCACCTTCTCCACCAATATTTTATTTATTACCTTTCCATCCACTTTTCCACGCAATTCCTTCATCACAACGCCCATCAGCGGTCCCACA